>JBJTFB010000235.1:0-2820 GCA_046093205.1 Acidimicrobiales bacterium | reverse complement strand
GTTCGCCGAGAGCAGTTCGTGCGCGCGACAGTCTCGACCGCACCGTTCCGACGGGAACGCCGATCATGTCTGCGGCCGTGTCGTAGTCGAACCCCAGCAGCCCGCACAGGACGATCACCTCGCGCTGGGGAAGCGGAAGTGACCTCACTAGGTCGATGAGGTGCCCACCTGCAAAGGCGTCGATGTCATCGACGAAATCCTCCGCGAGCGAATCGTGACGGGTTGACCGACGGGCAAGATCGACAACGACCCGACGACAGATGCTCACCAACCAGGTCATCGGCGAGGAGTCACCGCGGAATGTCGGGAAGTACCGCCACGCGCGTATGAGTGTCTCCTGGACTGCTTCATCCGCCGTCCATCGGTCCCGGCACACACTCCGCGCATACGCGGTGAGTCCGTTCCGACAGGTGCGCACCATTTCGTCGAACTCGATGCTGGTGCCCACGCCGCAAGTCTGCCAGTCCGGCCCGCACTAGAGACAGTGTCAGGACACGGTGATCGTGACCTGGGGGTGCAGGCCGACCGTGCAGGCCCCGACGAACACCCCTCTGTTGCGGAACGTGTACTCACCGGTCTCGCCGGGCCGCAGCACGAGGAAGCTGTAGGTGTGGGCCACGGAGTCGTTGTTCGTTACACGGCTGGAGTCGTTGACCCTCAGTGCCAGCCCCGCGGGGGGCAGGTTGGGCACGTCGACCCCCTTCCCCTGGCGTGCGGACGTGCCCTCCGGGATCGTCCACTCGTACGTCGTGCCGTCGTTCCCGCCCGACAGCACGATCGCCACGACACCCACGAAACAGGCAACCATCACGAGCACTGCCATGAGCAGCGCGATGTCGGCACGAAGGGCCCCGCGGTCGCACCGCGCACGGGATGCGAGGCCGGTGCTACGGGGCATCTTCCTGCACGGGGAAGGTGACGGTCTTCTCGCCCTGGTTCTCGAACACGAGCGTGATCTCGATGCTCGCGCCGGTCTCGAGGGGTCCGGCGAGCTTCATCAACATGATGTGGTACCCGCCCGGCTTCAGTTCGACTGCGGAACCGGCCGGCATCTCGATGCGGTCGACCTCCTGCATCTTCATCTCCATCGCCATGGTCGTGTCGGTGGACATGTGGTCGTCCATGGCCATCGTGGAGTCGCTCGACATCGCGTCATCGTCGGGCACCACCTCGTGGATCTCTGCCATCGCGGCCACCGACGGGTCGACCTTCGCACCGATGAGTGCGTCGTCCACCGGGCTCGTGATGGTGAGGTACGCCGCACCCATCATGGCGCCGGCGGCACTCGTGCGTGCCCACGGGGAGGTGAGGCTCAACCCGTCGACGACTGCGGTCGTGGTGTCGGTGCTGTCGTCCGCGGAGCCTGATCCGCACGCGCCGAGTGCGGAGCCACCTGCGATGACTGCTGCCGCGATCAGGACTGCACGTCCTGTCCCTACTTTGTTGCCCATGTCTCTCTCCCTGTTCTTCTTCTTGTGTCTGACCTGTCAGGAGTTTCCTGACAGGAGAACCTCGAGGTCGTTCGCCATCGACTCCGCATCGAGTCCGAACGGCCACTCCACCACCACGGTGCCGGTGTCGTCCACCACGTAGGCCGAGGCGCTGTGGCTCACCTCCGCGGTGCCGTCGCTCTTCTCCGTGACACTGGACGTCACCTGGAATGCCGCCTTGGCGGCCTCGAGCTCGGCACCGTCGGCGGGAACGAGCGCATGGTTCCTGTCCGCGAACGAGCCGAGGTACCGGCTGAGGTTCTCCCCCTTGTCCCTCGCCGGGTCGACCGTGATCATCGCGAGGTCGACCCTCGCCGCAAGTCCGGCACCCATGCGGTTCTTTGCGTTCTTCACCGCAACCATCGTGGTGGGGCACATGTCGGGACAGTTGGTGTACCCGAAGTAGACGACCAGCACCTCGTCCGGTCGCGCAACGAAGCCGAACCTGCGCTCACCGTCGGGTGTCCATTCCGTCACCGACACGTCGGCCACGTTCTTCGGTGACGGCGGAACGTATCCGCGCAGCGCGGAGGACACGTTGCCGCTGCATGCAACGAGCAACGCAACCGATGCGGTGATGGCGGCTTGTCTTCTCACGGCGCTGGGCAAACTCCTTGTCGGGATTGTCAGACACAGTCTTCCGTCCGGAAGTTCCCTGTGGAGACAGGAAAACCCCGTGACATGCGACTGCCTCCCAGTTAGGCGACCCATACTTCGCCATACTTCGGAGGTGCAGAGACGGACCGACATAGAGGGTCTGCGTGCGGTGGCGGTGCTGCTCGTCCTGCTCTTCCATGCGGGTGTCCCCGGGCTTGACGGGGGCTACATCGGGGTCGATGTGTTCTTCGTCGTCTCGGGCTTCCTCATCACCTCGCTGATGATCGACGAGAGGGACGGCACCGGCCGCATCTCGCTGTCCGGCTTCTATTCCCGTCGCATCCGGCGGATACTGCCGATGTCGAGCCTCGTGGCGCTGGCGACTCTCGCGGCTTCGTGGGTGTGGCTGGAACCGCTGCGCATCCGTGGACTCGCCACGGACGTGCTGGCCTCCGCGGGGTTCTCGTCCAACCTCGTGTTCGCATCGCGCGGCGCCGACTACCTCACGTCCACGCTGCCACCGTCACCGCTGCAGCATTTCTGGTCTCTCGCGGTGGAGGAACAGTTCTATGTGGTGTGGCCGGCACTGGTCGTGCTCGTGTGCACCGGCATCGGCGCAGGACGTCCGTCGATGGTGCGCACGCGCGTGGCACTGCTGTCCACGGGCACCGTGGGCGCATCGTTCGTTGCGTGCAGGGCGCAGATGGGGTCATCCCAGGTGCTGGCGTGGTTC
>JBJTFB010000234.1:0-4984 GCA_046093205.1 Acidimicrobiales bacterium | reverse complement strand
CCGCTAGCCTTTCCTGGTTCCCGAAGGGTCCAGGAGATACATCGCACATGGCAGTCAAATTGCGCCTCACCAGGGTCGGCAAGACCAAGCAACCGCAGTACCGCGTGATTGCGGCCGACTCCCGGCGCGCGCGCGACGGCCGGTTCATCGAGATCCTCGGTCAGTACAACCCCCGCACCGAGCCCTCCACCCTGAAGATCGACAATGACAAGGCCGTGCAGTGGCTGCTGAAGGGTGCACAGCCGACCGAGCGCGTGAAGAAGCTCCTCGAGATCTCGGGCGCGTGGGCACAGTTCACCGCCGCGAAGTCGAAGTGACCGCCGTGTCGGACGCCGACGCCAACTCCCTCGAGGCCCCGACGGCCACGGCCGTGCTGGAGCACATCGTGCGCAGCATCGTCGACGACGCCGACGCCGTCAACGTCTCCTCCTCGATCGGTCGCAACGACTCCGTCAGGCTCGAGGTCCGCGTGGGCCCCGGCGACCTCGGTCGCGTGATCGGTCGCCGCGGCCGCACCGCCCAGAGCATCCGCACCGTCGTGCGCGCCGCCGCGGTGAACGACGATGTCGAGGTGGACGTCGACTTCGTCGATGACTGACCTCCTCGAGGTCGGCCGCATCGGGAAACCCCACGGCGTCCGCGGGGACACCTACGTCACTTTCACCTCCGACGTCGCATCGCGTCACAAGCCCGGCTCCGTGCTGTACGTGCGCACCGCATCGGGCGAACGCCGCCTCGTGGTGGAGCGCTCGCGCCCGGAGAAGGACCGTCATGTCGTGCACTTCGAGGGCATCGAGAACCGCGAGGCGGTCGCCATGCTCACGAACTCGGTGCTGCTCGCCGAACCGGTGGAGGACGATTCCGCCCTGTGGGTTCACGAACTCATCGGCTCCGATGTCGTCGAGGTCTCCGGCACCGCGCGCGGACGCTGCGTCGCCGTGGTGGCGAACCCCGCCCATGACCTGCTGGAGCTTGCCGACGGTTCGCTCGTGCCGGTGCCGTTCGTGGTGTCGTGCCGTGACGGCGTGACAACCATCGACCCGCCCGAGGGTCTGTTCGGTCTCGATGACTGAGCGCCATCAGATCGACCGTCCGCCGGTTCGGTAGGTTTCCGGCGTGCGCATCGACGTGTTCTCGATCTTCCCCGGCATGGTCGACGGCTTCTGCTCGGAGAGCCTCCTCGGCCGCGCGCGCACGTCGGGGCATGTCGACCTGCGCTGTCACGACATCCGCGACCACGCCGGTGACGTGCACCGCACCGTCGATGACTCACCGTTCGGAGGCGGCGCAGGGATGCTGATGCGCCCCGAGCCGATCTTCGCCGCCGTCGAGGCCGCCGCGCCGCCGCGCCCGCTGCTTCTCCTCGGGCCCGGGGGTGAACCCTTCGACCAGGCGATGGCGAACGCGCTCGCCGCAGGTGACGGGTTCAGCCTGCTGTGCGGACGCTACGAGGGTGTCGACCAGCGGGTGCGCGAGCATCTGGTCGACCATGAGGTGTCGGTGGGTGACGTCGTCCTCGCCGGCGGTGAGGTTGCCGCATGCCTCGTGATCGAGGCCGTCACGCGACTGCTGCCCGGGGTGATGGGCAACAGCGAGTCACCACTGACCGAGTCGTTCGCCTCTGGTGGCCTCCTCGAGGAGCCCCAGTGGACACGTCCGGCCGAGTTCCGCGGATGGGAGGTGCCGGAGGTGCTGCGCGGGGGTGACCATGCCCGTATCGAGCGGTGGAGGCGCATCCAGGCCCTGCGGCGCACCGTGCTGCGCCGTCCCGACCTGATCGAGGCCCGTGGGGGCCTGTCTGAGGCCGAAAAGACGGCGTTGGAAGGGGCCGACCCCGTCTCGTATCCTTCATTCTTCGCAGATGGCGGCCCGGAGGGGCGCTGAGCGCCCACATTCCCACCGCACCCGACAGCCGAGGCAATCCCATGAAGACCACCGACATCGTCGACAACCTGAACAAGCGTGACGACATCCCCCAGTTCGGCCCCGGCGACGAGGTGAAGGTGCACGTGCGGGTCGTGGAGTCCGGCAAGGAGCGCATCCAGGTGTTCCAGGGGAACATCACCGCCATCCAGGGCTCGGGCATCTCCGAGACCTACACGGTGCGCAAGGTCAGCTACGGCGTCGGCGTGGAGCGCACCTTCCCGGTGCACAGCCCGTCGGTGGCGAGGATCGAGGTGCTGCGCAAGGGCGACGTCCGTCGCGCCAAGCTCTATTACCTCCGTGATCGCGTCGGCAAGGCCGCCAAGGTGCGCGAGAAGCGCGAGTCGTAGGAACCTGCCGGCCCCTCGGCCGGTGTGCCCATGAACTCCGACGATCTCGAGAACTACGAGGCGGACCGCGAGTACAGACTCGCCCAGGAGTACCAGGACGTCGTCGGCATGTTCCGGTACGCCGTGGAGACCGAACGCCGGTTCTACCTGGCCAACGACGTGAAGGTCACCGTCACCGGTGACAGCGCGCGGCCCCTGATCGAGGTGGTGATGACAGACGCATGGGTGTGGGACATGTACCGGAAGACGCGGTTCATCCCGCGGGTGCGGGTGCTCAGTTTCAAGGACGTGAACGTGGAGGAACTCCCCGACGACACGCTCCTCGACACGGGCGAGATCGAACGGCGCGCATAGCACGCGCCCGCTGGGCCGAGGACCTCGTCGCGCGCTGGTACGCACGGCAGGGGTTCGACATCCTCGCGCGCAACTGGACGATGCGCGGCGGGGAGCTCGACGTGGTGGCCCGCCGGGGGAGCCTGGTCGTGGTGTGCGAGGTGAAGGCACGCGCGGACGACTCGTTCGGCTCGCCGTGGGACGCGTTCACCCCGCTGAAGCAGCAACGCGTGCGGCGTGCGGGTGCGGCGTTTCTCCGTGCGCACTCCATCTCGGGTGTGCGCGTGCGTTACGACGCCGCCGCCGTCACGGGAACCTCGCTCGAGGTGCGCGAGGACGCGTTCTAGCGGCTGCTTCGGCGCTGCCAGCAGCCACGGTGCCAGTGGCGGCGCAGGTCGGGAGCGTCGCGGGGGACGGTGACCACGTGAGCGGTGCCGGGTGTGATGTCGCGGTTGCAGCCCGGGCACACGTAGGTCTTCACGGCCTGGTACGGCTGCACCGCGCGCACCTCGATCTCGCCGTAGAGGGTGCCGTCCCAGATGTCGCCCGGCATCGTCAGCCCAGGAAGCCCCACGCGACGAGTGCCGCGGCCACCACGATCGCCGCGGCGACGAACACGATGTCCGTGCGTCGTCGCACCCTGCGTCTCGTCGGGTCGAATCCCATGCGACCAACCTACGGCCGCGGCGGTGACTAGCGTTCCTGCGGTGCACGGCAGGTTGTGGGGGGCGTTCGGAGCACTCGCACTCGTTGTGTCACTCGCTTCCGGCGCCTCATCGGTGACCGCGGAGACCACCGTGCCGTCCACCTCCGTGCCGGGGTCCACCGACGGCTCCAGCACCACCAGCACGTCGTCCACCAGCACCTCCACCACCACGAGCACGACATCCACCACGCTGCCGAGCGCGGTGACCACGGTGCCCGAGGGGTGCAGCCTGCCTCCCACTGCGCAGGCAGTGTTCACGGGCACTGTGAGCGCGCTCGACCCTGTCACGGCCACGTTCACCGTCGCCGGCGTGCGCGCGGGGTCACTCGAGGGTTACGTGGGTGCGGCCGGGGTGCAGGTGCGCTACGGGGCGGACGTGAAGTTCCTCGAGGTGGGCAGCCAGTACATCGTGGGTGTCGCTCTCGACCCGGTGACCCAGCAACTGTCGTCCACCGTGCGTGACTCCGCCGACCTCTTCGGCGGCAACGAGGTGGTGGGTGGCGGTGCGGACTGCCCGGAGTTCGAGGCAGTGGCCCGCACCCTGAACATGGACGGCACATCGATCGAGTCGGGTGTGTTCTCGAACTTCCTCGGCGACCCGCTGCGTCTCGTTGCCGCTCTTGTGCTGCCGTTCGTGCTGGTGCTCGTGGCGCTGCTCGCCGCGGTGTGGGTGCGGCGCGGCCTGCGCCGTTAGCCCGCTGCCGGCGGTGCGTCAGGCCGTGACCGCCGCGTTCGCACGCGCACGGAGGTCGTCCACCGCGTGCTTCAGGCCCTCGGGGTCGCGATACAGCGCGCTGCCGGCAATCAACACGTTCGCGCCGGCCGCCGCCGCACCCGCGATGGTGGACGGACCGATGCCGCCGTCGACCTCCACGTTCACCGTGTCACCGAGGCCGCGCCGCATGACCATGTCGCGCACCTCGCGGATCTTGGGCTCCATCGTGGCGATGTACGCCTGGCCGCCGAAGCCGGGGTTCACCGTCATCACCAGCACCATGTCGACGAGATCGAGCACGTGCTCCACCGTGGACGCCGGCGTGTGCGGGTTCAGTGCCACCGCGGCCGCCGCCCCGAGCGAGCGGATGTTCTCGCACGTGCGGTGCAGGTGCGTGCATGCCTCTGCGTGCACGATGAGCCGGCTGCACCCGGCCTCCACGTAGCGGGCGGCCATCACGTCGGGCGTGTGCACCATGAGGTGTGCCTCGAAGGGGAGGGAGGTGTGCTTCCGCGCCGAGGCGATCACGTCGGGCCCGAAGGTGAGGTTCGGCACGAACTGGCCGTCCATCACGTCCCACTGGATGAGGTCGACGCCGGCCTCCTCGAGCGCACGCACCTCGTCGCCGAGCCGGGAGAAGTCGGCCGGCAGGACCGACGGGACGATCTGCACCGGAAGGGTCACGCCCACACCATACCGAACCGCACGGTGCGGCCTCCCGTACGCTGTCACGGTGAGCGAACCGCACGTCGTCGGCATCGAGAAGCTCGTCGCCGGCGGTGACGGTCTCGCCCGCATGGACGACGGCCGTGTGGTGTTCGTGCCCGGCGTCGTCGCGGGCGAGCGAGTGGAGATCGATCTTGTCTCCAAGACGAACGACTTCGGGCACGGTCGCCTGCTGCGGGTGGTGGAACCCTCGCCCGACCGGCGCGTGCCGCCGTGCCCGCACGTGGCCGA
>JBJTFB010000233.1:0-4702 GCA_046093205.1 Acidimicrobiales bacterium | reverse complement strand
CGACACCGTTCTCGCCGTCGACGGGAACGACATCGTCGGCCCGCTGAGGTCTCCGCGGCAGATGCTCGCCGACGGGCCGTTCGTTGCCGTCCTCGTCTGTGATCAGCACCGTGCCCGGCTGCACCCTGCCCACCGACCCGCGGTGCGCGAGCCACTCCGGCCCGCTGATCACCGTGGCGGTCTGTGCCTCGGTGCCGGCGTAGAGCTCGAAGATCCGCTCCGCCCCGAGCCAGTCGATCCAGCACTGCTTCAGCCACTCGGGGCACGGCTCGGCGAGGTGCCACACCACCTCGAGCGACGAGAGGTCGTGGCGGTCGCGCACCTCCTCGGGGAGACGCCAGATGCGCTTCATCATCGTGGGCACCATGTAGAGCACCGTGCCGCGGTGACGTGCGATCTCGATGAGCGTTCCCTCGGCATCGAAGCGCGGCATCAATGCCACGCGCAGCCCGTTCAGCAGTGCCTGCCAGCTCCACACCGCCGGACCGTTGTGGTACAGCGGGCCGGGCATCACGAGACAGCCACCCTTCTTCATGAGCAGGGGCAACGGCGCGTTCTCGTCCATCTCCGCGGGGTCGCCCGACACGATGAGCTTCGGCCGGCCGGTGCTGCCGCCCGAGGTGGGCGCCTTCCACGCGGGCGAGACGACATCGGGAAGCACGGAGGCGTCGCCGTGGGGCGCCACGAAACCCACGGGGATGCCGCGGCGTCCGGCGACCGCACCGTCCTCCACGCCGATGACCACCGGCGGGTCGGCAAGTTCGATGATGGCCTCGAGTTCCCTCTGCGGGAGGCGCGACGACACCGGCTGTGGGGTGGCGCCGAGCATCCAGATGCCCACGTACGACACGAACCACTCGATACTGTTCGGCACGGCAACCGTCACGAGATCGCCGAGGCCCACCCCCATGCCGCGAAGGTGCAGGGCAAGGTCGCCGCCGCGGCGCACGAGCTCGGCACGGGTGATCGAATCATCACCGCAGGTGATCGCCACCGCGTCGGGTGCCTCGGCGGCGAGGTCGCGAAGTCTGTTCACGAACGAGACCATGTGCCCTCCCCCCGTCGTTGTCCGGCCCCATGTTGTCCCATCGGTCAGGTCACGAACGAAGCGACCGTCGCCGCGGCGATGGCGAGCAAGGTTCCCACAGCGACCATGGAGGAGGCGACCTCCTCGTCGAACCCGGCACGGGCCGCCACCACCCCGGCGGTCACCATCGGTGGCATTGCGGACTCCAGCATCGCCGCCTGCCATTCGGGCGACGAGGGATCGCCGACCAGCACCGTGGCCAGCGCGACGAGCCCGGGCAGCAGCACCATCTTCAACCCGAGCCCGACCGACACCGTCACGGCATGACCGCGCACCGACCCGAGGACGAGACGCAGCCCGGTCGCCAGCATCGCCACGGGTGCCACGGTTCGACCGAGAGCAGCGAGCACATCGTCGACCGCGCCGGGAAGGTGCCAGCGCCGAAGCGCAACACTCGCCACGAGTGCCACGAACGGCGGGAAGCCCACCACCCTGCGCAGCACCGCGACGGCATCGACGGTGCCGGCCCCCGCACGCGCGGTGACCCACGCACCGTACGTGGCGAGCGCGAGGAACGTGCCCAGCTGGTCGAACGCGAGGGCCGCCGGCACACGGTCGACACCGAGGAGATTCTCCACCACCGGCAGGCCGAGGAAACTCGTGTTGCCGAGTGGAACGAGCAGCATCATCGATCCCGTCACCGCCGGCGACCAACCGAGGCGTCGCGACAGGAGCGGCACGCCAAGAGCCCCCGCCGCCACCACCGACCATGCGACGGCGACCGGCACGACCGACGACGCACCCCACGCGAGCCGGGGCACCTTCACCAGCACCAACGCCGGGAGGGCGACATTCACCACCCATCCGTGCAGCACGGGAACGGCGGCACGCGACCGCGGAACTCCCCGGGCGGCGAGCACACCCGCGAGGAACCACAGGACCACCGCCGTCACCTCCCCGATTCTTGTGCGTGCGGTCGGTGGGAACCGGCGATGCCCCGGCTGGTAGAACCTTCGGCGTGACGACCGATGTGACCTCGCCGCTTCTCGGGACCGTGCTGCGGGTGAGGGTGGGCGAAGGCAACCAGGTGCGCCGCGGCCAGGAGATCCTCGTGATCGAGTCGATGAAGATGGAGCACCCGGTGGAGGCCCCCGAGGACGGCACCGTGCGCGCGATGCATGTTGCCGAGGGCGACACCGTGTCGGCCGGTCAGGTGCTGTTCGTCCTGGAGCCCGGCACGGTCGATGCATCAGGTGCCGACGACGTCGGGCCCGCAACTGCCGCCGGGGAGCGCGCCGACCTGCGCCGCTACCGCGAGCGTCGCCACCTCACCACCGATGCCGCGCGACCCGAGGCGGTGGCGAGGCGCGCGGCACGCGGCCACCGCACCGCCCGGGCGAACATCGCCGACCTCACCGATGACGGCTCGTTCGTGGAGTACGGCTCGTTCGCGATAGCCGCCCAGCGTCGCAGGCGGGACATCGACGACCTCATCCGCAACACCCCGGCCGACGGGCTCGTGGGAGGTCTCGCCACGGTGAACGCCGGGCCGTTCCCCGGCAATGCCTCGCGCGTGGCGGTGGCCTCGTACGACTACACCGTTCTTGCGGGCACACAGGGCCAGAAGAACCACACGAAGAAGGACCGGCTCTTCGACGTCGCCGAGCGGTTGCGGTTGCCCTTCGTGCTGTTCGCGGAGGGTGGCGGCGGACGGCCCGGCGACACCGACGCATCCGGGGTCGCAGGGCTCGACTGCCTCGCATTCGCGTACTTCGCGCAGCTGTCCGGCCTCGTGCCCCTCGTGGGCATCACGAACGGTTACTGCTTCGCGGGCAACGCGGCCCTGCTCGGCTGTTGTGACGTGATCATTGCCACCGAGGACAGCTGGACGGGCATGGCAGGGCCCGCCATGATCGAGGGTGGCGGACTCGGCACCGTGGCACCCACCGACATCGGCCCCATCGACGTGCAGACCGCGAACGGTGTCGTCGACGTGCGCGTGCGCGACGAGGCCGAGGCCGTCGAGGTGGCGAAGAAGTACCTCTCGTACTTCCAGGGGCCCCTGTCCACCTGGGACAGACACGACGACTCGCTGATGCGCGACGTGGTGCCCGAGCAGCGCACCCGTGTCTACGACGTGCGGCGTGCGGTGGAGCTGCTGGCCGACAGGGGGACGCTGCTCGAGCTGCGGCCCACCTTCGGCATCGGCATCATCACGGCACTCATCCGAATCGAGGGCCGGCCGGTGGGTGTCATCGCGAACAACCCCGCTCACCTGGGTGGGGCCATCGATTCCGATGCGGCGGACAAGGCATCCCGCTTCGTGCAGCTGTGCGACGCATTCGACCTGCCGGTCGTGAGCCTCTGCGACACACCGGGGTTCATGGTCGGCCCGGAAGCCGAGAAGTCCGCACAGGTGCGCCACTTCGGCCGCATGTTCGTGACCGCTGCGAGCATCACCGTCCCGTGGGTCACCGTCGTGCTGCGCAAGGGCTACGGCCTCGGCGCACAGGCCATGGCGGGCGGCAGCTTCCACGGCAACGCAATGACGGTGTCGTGGCCCACCGGCGAGTTCGGCGGGATGGGTCTCGAGGGTGCCGTGCGGCTCGGGTACCGCAAGGAGCTGGAGGCCGAGACCGACCCGCAGAAGCGCGCGGAACTCGAGGCATTCCTCATCGAGCGTGCCTACGAGAACGGCAGCGCGCTGAACATGGCGAGCCATGTGGAGATCGACGACGTGATCGACCCCGCCGACACGCGGGGTCACGTCCTGGCCGTGATCGGCCACCCGCCGTCGTGGCGCGACCGTGCGGGCAAGAAGCGCCCGATGGTCGACACCTGGTGACTAGAACGCCGCCAGAGCCTCGCTGACCGCACGTGCCAGGTCGGGGTCCGTGACGGTGTCGGAGTCCGCGGCCATCTTCTCGTGGATCGCGGCGGCGGTCACGACGCCCACCAGTTCGTTGCCGAAGAGCGGCAGCACCTCCGAGAGCGTCTTTGCGATGCGCTGGCCGCCCCCCGGCCCGGGTGTCACCGAGATGACCATGATCTTCTTGCCCATGAGGGCGCCCTGGCGCATCGGACGGGTGAGCCAGTCGATCGTGTTCGTGGTGAGCGCTGAGTAGGAGCCGTTGTACTCGGGCGCGGCGAACACCACTCCGTCGGCCTCCGAGACTGCTGCCCGCATCGCCAGCACGGACTCCGGCAGCCCGCCGTCCTCGAGGTCCTGGTTGTAGAAGGGCACCTCCGAGAGGTCGAAGTGGGCCACCTGCACTCCCTCGGGGGCCAGGCCGGGCAGGGCCCTGATCATGCGGGTGTGGAAGGACGCGGACCGCGTGGAGCCCGAGAATGCGACGAGGGTCTTCATCGGGTGAAGATTACGGCCGCGATGACGGAATACTGACGGGGTGACAGTCTCCGCGATCTTCGATCCCTCCGCGTGGCGCGAGGTGCCCGGCTTCTCCTTCACCGACATCACCTACCACCGGGCGGTTGACCAGGGGACCGTGCGCATCGCGTTCGACCGTCCGGAGGTGCGCAACGCGTTCCGTCCCCACACGGTGGACGAGTTGTACACCGCGCTGGACCATGCGCGCCAGCAGATCGACGTCGGGGTCGTTCTGCTGACCGGCAACGGCCCCTCCCCCAGGGACGGCGGCTGGGCATTCTGCAGCG
>JBJTFB010000232.1:0-6039 GCA_046093205.1 Acidimicrobiales bacterium | reverse complement strand
GGACTACACCGAGAAGGAGCAGGCCGAGGTCGCCTCCGGTGAGCACACCCAGGCAGAGGTGGACGCCAAGATCGCCGAGTTCAAGACCCGTCTCGATGACATCGTGAACGGTGTCCGCCCTGCGGGCGGCCCGGGCATGGGTGGCAAGGGCGGTCACGGACACGGTGGCCCCGGTGGACGCGGCGGACGCGGTCACCACGGTGACATGGGCGGCGCGCCCGCCGACCAGGGCACGGGCACTGCGGAAGGCGCAGGCTTCTCGGCCTAGGCCGGCTGCCGCGCCCGCGGCACAGCCAACGGATCCCCCTTACAGGCGGCCGGTGTCCAGCATCTGCAGGACGGCGGCCGCTCTGTTGCGTACGGCGTCTGCATCGCTGAGTTTCTGCGCGGCGCGCACCTGGGTACCCATGCGCGGGTTCCTCACGAAACGATCCGCATGTCGCAGCATGAAGTCCCAGTAGAGGGTGGTGAAGGGGCACGCGTCGTCGCCGGTGCGCTTCTTGCGGTCGTAACTGCACCCCTTGCAGTAGTCGCTCATGCGGTCGATGTAGGCACCGCCCGATGCATACGGCTTTGTGGCCATCATGCCGCCGTCGGCGTGCAGCGACATGCCGACCACGTTCGGCACCATCACCCACTCTGCGCCGTCCACGAACGACTCCCACATCCAGTCGTTCATCGCCCGCGGGTCGACACCTGCGATGAGTGCCAGGTTCCCGAGCACCATGAGCCGCTGGATGTGGTGCGCCCACCCCCGTTCCTGCACCGCACCGGCGCACACCGAGACACAGCGCATGCGTGTGGAGGTCGGGTCGGTGAACGCGCGGGGCAAGGGCCGGGTCGCGCCGAGCTCGTTCTTGTCGATGTACCCGGGCATCCACAGCCAGTAGAGGCCGTTCACGTACTCGCGCCAGCCGATGACCTGGCGCACGAAACCCTCGGCCGAGGCCACGGGGATGCGGCCGTTGTCGTAGGCCCACTGCACGGCATCGCACACGTCGGCCGGCATCAGCAGACCGTTGTTGAGATAGGGCGACAGCATCGAGTGTGCGAGGTGCCAGTTGTCGGCGAGCATCGCGTCCTCGTGGGGGCCGAACACGGGCAGCAGGTTCTCCACGAAGTGCCGCAGGTGCCGGAACGCACCGGTGCGCGTGGTGGACCACCAGCCGACGGGTCCGGCACCGGTGGCGGTGGACGGCAGCGAGTCGATCACCTCGAGGTCGATCGGGTCGAGATCGTCACGCAGCGGTTCGCCCCACGGGTTCGACCCGTCACGCGGGGGCGGCTTGCGGTTCTCCTCGTCGAAGTTCCATCGCCCGCCCGCGGGCTCGTCGCCGTCCATGAGGTAGCCGAGCCGGATGCGCTGGCGACGGTAGAAGTCCTCCATCTTCAGTGACTTCCGTGTGGCGGCCCACGCGGCGAACTCGCCGCGCGGTGTGAGGAACTGGTTGGTCTCCTCGAGTTCCACGCCGAGACGGGTGAGGAGGTTGTGTGCGGAGATGCTGTTCGGTTCGGTGGCGATAACGCGGCCGTCGGGATGTGCCGCGCGGTGCATGGCGAGACCCTGCGCCATGGTGTCGGCGTGCAGGTAGCTCACCTCGAACCCGTCTGCCCGCAGCTCCTCGGCGAAGTGCCGCATCGACGAGAGGATGAAGTGGAGACGCTGGCGGTGCCACGGCCGCGTCGAGCACTTGTGTGCGGACTCCACCATCAGCACCCGGTGGGTGCGCGGGGTGGCTGCACGCAGCGCACCGATGCGCACGTTCAACTGGTCACCCAGCACCCAGACCGTTGTCTTCGCGGTCATGCGGCGGAGATCGACCCCACCACGCGCACTGCGCGGTCGAAGCCGGTGTCGGTGAGGCGCCTGCGCATCCTGGTGTCGGTGCACACCACGGCGAGGTCGCCGCTCTCGTTGCGGGCACGGCCGGCGGCACCGAGCAGGAGTCCGAGCGAGGCGTCCTCCACCACTGAGGCACCGTCGAGGTCCACCACGCACACCGACCCGGCGGAGTCACCGACGAGCCGCACGAGCGCGTCACCGAACCGGGGGAGAGTGGCGAGGTCGAGGTTGCCCTCGACGGAGAGAACGTGGCGGCCGTTCACCTCGCTGCGTCTGACCGACAGGTTCATGCGGCAACGCTAACGGCCCGCGGGAACCGTGTCGTCAGGAACCGTGCCGCCGGGAACCGGGCCATCGGGAGGTTCGATCAGCATCGTGACCTCGGCCGACAGCGGAGTGCGCAGGCGCAGCCGCCCGAGCAGCGGTACCCGCACCGTGAACGACCGCCTCACCACGACCGTGACGGTGCTGCCGTCGGTGCGCGTGGTCACCGCGACACCTCCCCCCAGACGGTCGGCGGTTGCCTCTGCGGTGGCGGCGGGGGAGGCCGACACCGCGGCAGCCCTCGCGCAGTTGCGGGCGAGGTCGTTCAGTGCGAGCAGCTGGAGGCACGCCGCGGTAACCGCCACGATGCACGCGGCCAGCGCGGCCACGAACGGGAGCAACAACGCGAACTCCACCGTTGCCTGGCCGCGGTGGTCAGGGCTGGCTGCCCGCACGGTCGAGCACCTGGCCGATCATTGCGTCGAAGAGGCCCCCGATGCGGCCGGCACCCCCGCCGGCGGTCGCCCAGCCGATGGCCGCGAGGGCGACCACGGCGGCGACGAGAAGAATGAGTGCGTACTCGGTGGTGGCCTGACCGCGTTCGTCGATGGACCGGCGGTGCACGGGCATCTGGACGTCCTTTCCTTTCGCGAATCGATGGTGGGGGGCGGTCATGCGGAACCACCGAGGGCTGCGAGTGCCACCGGCGCGACGGCGAGGAGCACGAACGACGGAAGAACGCACGTCACGAGCGGCAGGGTCGCGCGCACGGGCATGCGGGCAATGTGTGCACGGGTCCGCGCGACCGAGCCGGCCCGGATGTCGTCGGCCAGTGCGGAGAGATCGGTGGACACGGGTCTGCCGTCACGCCGGGCGGCGAGAAGAACCGTGCGCAGCGGGGGATGAACCGTGTCGAGCGGCAGCAGCGCCTCGGCGAACGGTGCACCGTCGGCGAGGAGCCGTGACACCTCGCCGAATGCCGGGTGGAGTGCGGATGCCACCGAGAGTGCGGACTCCACCGACCCGCCCGCATGGATGTGCGCGGCGACCATGACGCACGCTCGTTCGGCGGTTCGTGCCCGTGGTTCGCCCGGGTCACGCATGATTCGAGCGATCCACCCTGAACCGGCGCGGTTGGCCGCGATCCCGACGGCAAGCATCACGAGTGCAGGCGGTGAGACGAGCGCTGACCGCACGTTTCCCGACACGACCGCCGCGAGCACGAGGATCCCGTGGGGAAGGAGCGTGAGGACCCGTGCGGAGTGGGTCGCCGTGGCGACGGCTGCCGCAGCATCCGCACGCGACAGTCGGGTGAGACGTTCTGCCCGTGACGCGTGCTCGAGGGAGTCCGCCGACAGCACGCCGTGGTGGAGGCACGACCTGAGCAGCACGACCTCCGCGGCACTGCGGTCGAGCGCATCACGCAATGTCGCGCCGGCATGCAGGTCGGCCTGCACGGGCTCGACTGCCCGTGTGCAGGGGGCGGGGGCCGTGATTGCTCGCACCGGTGACTCACCGGCGCGCACCGAGCGTGCCACCGCCTCGAGGAACAGGGGAACGTCACCGTGCGGACGCGCGCGCACCGGTGGTGACGACGGGGAGAGACGAGCGTGCACGCACAAGCGGTCGCACAGCAGCCACACGCCGGGCGCGAAGGTTCCCCACGCCGACAGCACCACGAGCGTGAACAGCAGGGACGAGAGACGGGTCACGGGGTGCAGGCCCTCTCGGTGAGGTCGATGCCGGCCACCCGGCGCGAGCCGTCGGCACGGCGTTCGAGGTGCACCACCGCATCGACCGCCTGGTGCACGAGTGCGGTGAGTGCGGGGCGGTCGAACTGCGGGTTGTCCCGCAGGGCGAGCGTGACAAGCCGCTCGCGCGCGTCGGCGGCCGACCGTGCGTGCACGGTGGAGAGGCAACCGTCGTGGCCGGAAGTGAGGGCGACGAGCATGTCGACCACCTCGCCCCCGCGCACCTCGCCCACCACGAGCCTGTCGGGACGCAACCTCATGGAGGCGCGCACGAGGTCGCGCGCGGTCACGGCCCCGACTCCGTCGGTGTTGGCGGGACGTGTCTGCAGCCGCACGATGTGGGGGTTCGGGGGGTCGAGCTCGGTGGTGTCCTCCACCGTCACGATCCGTTCGCGCGGCGGCACCACCGCCACGAGTGACGCGAGCAGGGACGTCTTGCCGCTTGAGGTTGCACCCGACACCACCACGTTCGCGCGCATCGACACCAACCGGCGCAGTTCGTGGACCCCTGCATCGTCCGTGAACGCGGCGAGCGGCAGCACCGAACGGGTGAACCGCCTGATGCAGATGGTCGGGCCGTCCACTGCCACCGGCGGCAGCACGAAGCACGCCCGGGAGCCGTCGTCGAGGCGCACGTCGACCACCGGCGACGTGAGGTCGACCCTCCGACCGGAGAAACGGGTGATGCGCTCGATCACCGTGTGCACCTGGTCGGTGGTGAGCTCGCCCGCGGCCCTGATGCCGCTGCGGCCCTCCACCCACACGCGCCGGCCGGAGGTGACCATGATCTCCCTCACCTCGGGCGACTCCATGTGCATCTGGAGCGGGCCGTACGCGGTCATGCAGGGAGTCAGGCGAGGGGCGGCAGGTGACGGGCGATCACGTCATCGCAGCGCGACGCCAGGAGCCCGGCATCGACGGCACGCGACACGGCGGGGTCGAACGGCACTGTCGCCACAACCGGCACGCCGAGCACGGCCTCCACGTCGCGCACCGACAGTGCACGTCCCGGTTCGCGCACCACCACGGCACCGTCGGGCCGCGGCAGGCGGGTGGCGCGGCGCAGCGTGAGATAGCACGGGCGCACCACCATCCACGTGCGGTCGGCAGCCGCACGCAGCTCGTCGGGAACGAACTGCGTGCCGGCATCGATGATGACGGGAAAGTCACGGCCCGCGACGGCTTCGGTGAGTGCATGCCACCGCGGTGCGCCGTTCACGAACCTGCTGCCGGGGTGCACCACGAGAACCGACCCGCTCGGTGTGCCGAGTGCGAGGAGCTCGTCGGCGCCGGCCGTGTCCGCCTCGCCGAGCCAGTCGTTCAGGCCCGGTGACGCGGACTCCGCCATGCCGAGCGCTGCCTGCGCGTCACCGCACATGTCGATGAGCAACGACCTTCCCGAGGATGCGGCGGAGGCCACGGCGAACGCGGCTGCGGTGACGGTTGTTCCGGTGCCGCCCTTCGGCGACATGAATATGGTGAGCATGGGACCCCTTCCGTTCGGGGGTCATGTGGTCGGGGTGTCTGCCGTACGGCAGGAACACGATCCGTCCCGGCGTGCGAGCTGTCAGTTGACGCGGTTCGACAGTTCCCGGCCTGCGCACCACGCGGCGAGGTTGTCGAGGAAGATCCGCTCGCCGCGGGCCCGGGTGGCGGTGCTGCCGCCGGAGTTGTGGGGGGTCACGATGACCTGCGGCATGTCCCACAGCGGGCTGTCGTCGGGGAGGGGCTCGGTGGCGAAGACGTCGAGCGCGGCACCTGCAAGGTGACCGCTGCGCAGCGCGTCGATGAGTGCTCCCTCGTCGACGAGCTCGCCGCGGCCCACGTTCACGAACCGTGCACCGGGCCGCATGGCCGCGAACGCCACGGAACCGAACACGTTCCTGGTGTCGGGGGTGAGCGGCAGTGCCGACACCACCCAGTCGGCACGTGAGAGAACCTCGTGCAGGGATTCGAGCGGGAACGTGGGGCAGGGTTCGTCGCCGCGTGGTGCACGCCGCACCGCCTCCACGTCCATCCGCAGGGCCTGCGCGAGTCTCACGATCTCCGCCCCGATGGGCCCGAGCCCCACGACGGCAACCGTCGCACCGTCGAGCTCGTCGAACGAGTGACGGTTCCATTCGTGCCTGTCCTGGCTGCGCATCCACGCCCGCAGGTCGCGGCTGAGGGCGAGCATGTACA
>JBJTFB010000231.1:0-24612 GCA_046093205.1 Acidimicrobiales bacterium | reverse complement strand
GCAGCACCGTCATGAGGGCGGTGGTGGTCGAGAAGTAGGTGGTGCCGAGGATGAAGCCGGTCACGAACGCAAGCGGCACGTTCGGTGCCGAGGCGAACAGCGACAGCGCGATGCCGAACAGCACGAAGCCCCTGCGGGCGGTGGTGCGCTTGTCCTCGGTGGCGAGCACGGTTCCGACGGCGAGCGCACCGAACATTGCCCCGAGACCCCACACCGCGTACAGCCACTTGTAGAGGGCGGTGCGCGGCTGGATGCCGAAGGCGAGGTCGGCGACGGCGGGGAAGAGGCCCACGAAGGGCAGGCTCAGCAGCGAGAAGGAGAACATCGTCAGCAGCACGCGGCCGATGACGGGACGGTCCCTCGCCACGCGGATGCCGAGCGTGAGGGACCGAAGGCCGGACTCCGGGGTCTTCTCGGCCCGCGGCAGCGTGATGCGCAGCACCGCCGACATCACGATCAGGTAGGTGCAGGAGTTGATGAAGAAGATGTGCTCGGTGTTCAGACCGATGTTCATCAGGAGCGCCGCCACGATGGGGCCGGCGACCCGCGAGCCGTTCACCGACACCGAGGAGAGACTGATGGAGCCGCCGAGGTCCTCGGGCGGCACGAGACTGGGCAGAACGGCGGAGAACGCGGGTGCGTTCAGGCTGTTGCCGATGCCGACGACCAGCTGGGCCACGAACAGTGCGGGGATCGCCGCATCGATGCCGGCGAGCACACCGAGGGAGAACGAACCGGTCATCTGCACCAGCTGGGCGAACACCAGCCATCTGCGTCGCTCGAACTTGTCAGCCATCACCCCGGCGGGGATGGACAGCAGGAGAAGGGGTCCCATCTGGGCGATGCTGAACACGGCGACCGTGGAGGCGCTCTGTGTGCGGGAGTACACGTAGGCGGGCAGCACCACCTGCTGCATCCACACGCCGATGCTGGACGTGAAGCTCGACATCCACATCACGCGGAAGTCGCGGTGCGCGAGGGCCGAACGGGCCGAACCGGGGACAGGCTGGCGGCGCGTGCGTGTGCTCATAGGGGGCCTGCCCACAGTACTGGCGGAGGTCTCGTTGCAGCGTGACGGAGCGTCAGATGACCGGACGGTGAGTCAGGAGACCGCGTCGAAGGCGATCGGCATGCTGGCGGGCCCGAAGATCGCGGTGGTCGCGGGCTTCATCACGGTGTCGCCTTCGCGGCGGATGCCGGGCATGCGAGCGGGCAACACGGTGAGAGCCTCCTGCAGCTCTGCGCGGGCGAGCGAGGCACCGAGGCAGTAGTGGATGCCGCTGCCGAAACTCATGTGCGGCGAGCCCACCGGTTCGCGCGTGATGTCGAACGTGCCGGGGTCGGGGAACACGTTCGGGTCGAAGTTCGCGGTGGCAAGGCTCGTGCTCATGAACGTGCCCTTCGGGAAGAGCACGCCGTCCATCTCGATGTCCTCGCTGGCGAACCTGATGGTGCCGTTCACCGCACCCCAGTAGCGCATGCATTCCTCCACGGCCCGCGGAGCGAGCGAGGGGTCGGACGCGAGGAGTGCCCACTGGTCGGGATGGTCGAGAAACACGGCGAGGCAGAGACCGAGCTGGTTGCGGGTGGTGTCGGTCCCGCCCACGATCACGGCCTCCACCATCATCACCAGTTCGTCGTTGGTGAGCCTGTCACCCTGCTCTTCTGCTGCGATGAGGTCGGTGAGGAGGTCGTCGGCCGGCTTCGCCCGGCGCTCGTCGATGAGGTTGCGCACGTACTCGCCGAGCTCGTCCTGGGCCTTCATGATCACCGGGAGGTCCTGCACCAGCGTGCCGTTGAACACACGCAGGATGTCGGTGGCCCACACGCTGAACGACCTCCAGTCCTCCTTCGGTGCACCGAGCAGCTCGCAGATGATGGGGATCGGGTAGGGCTCGCACACATCCGCCACGAACTCGGTGCGCCCTGCGGCACGACACGGGTCGATGAGCCCCTCCACCACGTCCCGCATGAACGGCCGCAGCCTGTCGGCGCTGCGGGGGGAGAAGGCGGGTGCGACGAGCCGCCGCAGGCGCACGTGGGTGTCGCCCTCGGCGTTCAGGATGCTGACCCTGCGGCGCGAGAGGAACTTCTCGTCGGTGACCCCGGCGAACTGTGCGGCGAAGCCCGTGGCACTGTGCCACCGTTTGTCGCGCAGCACCTTGGTGACGGTGTCGTACCGCAGCACCGCGTAACCGATGTCTGTCCGGGCGATCGCCGCCTGTGAGGAGAGGTCGCGCATCGCGGCGCGCCGCACCTGGCGGTCCCCGTCCTCGAAGACGGGCACCCTGGGGATGTCGAGCTCCGAAGCGTGGACGGCCATGACCCGACCCTACGAGGAACGCAGCGCCGTGACGGGGTCGACGTGCGCGAGACCGAGGGCCTCGGCCACTGCACGGTACGTGACGGACCCTGCATGGGTGTTGAGGCCGTGGGCGAGAGCCGTGTTCCGCTCGGCCGCGGCCAGCGGACCGTGCGTGGCCACCTCGAGCTGGTAGGGCAGCGTGGCGTTCGTGAGGGCGTACGTACTGGTGTGGGGGACGGCGCCGGGCATGTTGCCCACCGCGTAATGGATCACCCCGTGGAGTTCGTACACCGGGTCGGTGTGGGTGGTCTCGCGGATGGTCTCGATGCACCCTCCCTGGTCGACGGCGACATCCACGATGACAGCGCCTGGCTTCATGGTGCGCACCATGTCCTCGCTCACCACCACGGGGGCACGTCCGCCTGCCACGAGCACCGCGCCGATCACGAGATCGGCCTCGGCGATGCTGCGCTCGATCGCGCCCCTGTTGGAGGCGAGCGTCATGATGCGACCACGGTGGATCTGGTCGACCCAACGGAGCCGGTCGAGGTTCTTGTCGAGAAGCACGACCTCAGCCTCCATGCCTGCGGCGATCCACGCGCTGTTCCAGCCCACGTTCCCCGCACCGAGCACGACGACACGGGCGGGCCGCACGCCGGGGGCGCCGCCCATCAGCACGCCGCGCCCGCCGTGCGTGCGCTCGAGGAAGTGCGCACCCATCTGCGGCGCGAGCCGGCCGGCGACCTCGCTCATCGGTGCGAGGAGGGGCAGCGCACCGGTCTCCACCTGCACCGTCTCGTATGCGAACGCCGTGGTGCCGGCCCCCAGCAGTGCGTGGGCAACGGCGGGGTAGGCGGCGAGATGCAGGTACGTGAAGAGCACGAGGTCACGGCGGAGGTGCACGAACTCGGCCTCCGTGGGCTCCTTCACCTTCACCACCATGTCTCTTGCCCAGGCATCGGCCGCGGTGGGCACGATGTCGGCCCCGGCCGCCGCGTAGTCGGCATCACTGATGGACGCCCCGTCGCCCGCCCCGGTCTCCACGTACACGTCGATTCCCAGACGCTCGAACTCGCGCACCCCGTCGGGTGTCATGGCTACACGTCCTTCTGCGGTCTTGGTCTCGCGCGGCACGCCCACTGACTTGATCTGCGTCATGCCCGCATTTCTATCGGCGCCGGAGGGTCGACGCGGGTGCACCCGCGCCGTCCGGCGGCCGCGGTCCGGGGACACCTGTCGCGCGGGGACGGCCGTTGTGGAACGATGGGGGGATGCGCACCGTCAGGAACTTCATCAACGGCAGGCAGGTCGACGCACGCGACGGCCGCACCCTCCCCATCGTGAACCCGGTGGACGGCAGGGAGTACGGCACCGCGCCACTGTCGTCGGCCCCCGACATCGACGACGCCATGAAGGCCGCATCGGCGGCGTTCGAGGAGTGGCGCAACACCACGCCCTCGGAGAGGTCGCTCGCGCTCCTGCGCATCGCCGACGCACTGGAGAGCAGGGCCGACGAGCTCATCGCGCTGGAGGTCGAGAACACGGGGAAGCCGGTCGGCATGACGGCCAGCGAGGAGATCCCGCCGATGATCGACCAGATCCGGTTCTTCGCAGGAGCCGCACGGATGCTCGAGGGCAAGGCATCGGCCGAGTACATGCGGAACATGACATCCATGATCCGGCGCGAGCCGGTGGGGGTGTGCGCGCAGGTTGCGCCGTGGAACTACCCGATGATGATGGCGGTGTGGAAGTTCGCGCCGGCACTCGCCGCGGGCAACACGGTCGTGCTGAAGCCCTCCGACACCACGCCCGTGTCGGCCGCGTTCATGGCCGAGGTTGCCGCCGAGTTCCTGCCGCCGGGTGTGTTCAACGTCGTGTGCGGCGACCGCGACACCGGTCGTGCGATGGTGTCGCACGACATCCCGTCGATGGTGTCCGTGACGGGTTCGGTGCGTGCGGGCATGGAGGTCGCCGAGGCGGCGGCGAAGAGCCTGAAGCGGGTGCACCTGGAGCTGGGCGGCAAGGCGCCGGTCATCGTGTTCGATGACGCCGACATCGAGGCGGCCTCGGCGGGCATCGCAACCGCCGGCCTGTTCAACGCGGGCCAGGACTGCACGGCGGCCACGCGGGTGGTGTGCGGACCGCGCATCTACAACGAGTTCGTTGCCGCACTGTCAGAAAGCGTGGCGGCATCGCGCACGGGCCGGCCTGATGACGAGGACGTGCTCTACGGCCCACTCAACAACCCGAACCAGCTCGCCAGGGTCGCCGGGTTCGTCGAGCGCACGCCCGACCATGCCCGGGTCGTCACCGGTGGTTCACGCGTCGGCGACGAGGGCTTCTTCTACGCGCCGAGCGTTGTCGCCGACCTCCGTCAGGACGACGAGATGATCCAGAACGAGCTCTTCGGGCCGGTCATCACCGTGCAGCGGTTCTCCGACGAGGACGAGGCACTGCGGTGGGCGAACGGTGTGGAGTACGGGCTCGCGTCGTCGGTGTGGACGCGCGACTTCGGCCGGGCCATGCGCATGGCGAGGGGCCTCGACTTCGGGTGTGTGTGGATCAACACGCACATCCCGATCGTCGCCGAGATGCCCCACGGCGGGTACAAGAAGTCGGGCTACGGCAAGGACCTCTCCGCCTACGCACTCGACGACTACACGCGCATCAAGCACGTGATGGCGAACCTCGACAGCTGACCCCGGGTCGACGTGGCCGCGGCCGGCCGTCGTCAGCGGTTCGCGAGTGCGTCCCACGCGGCGGTGAACGCCGTGCGCAGGGTGGTGCGGATGAACTCGAGCTCCTGCTCGCCGCTCACGAGGGTGGGCGAGAGCACAACCACGGGATCCGCGCGGTCGTCGGACCGGCAGATGAGCCCCGCCTTGTAGAGCATGGGGGAGAGGAAGCCGCGCAGCAGCCACTCACTCTCCTCTGCGGTGAAGGTCTCGCGGGTGTCCTTGTCTCGCACCAGCTCGGCAACACGGAAGTAGCCGCTGCCGCGGACGTCGCCGACGATCGGCAGGCCGGCGAGCTCGGTCATCACATCGTCGAACAACGCCTCGTGGCGCAGGAC
This sequence comes from Acidimicrobiales bacterium, assembly GCA_046093205.1. Classification (GTDB taxonomy): domain Bacteria; phylum Actinomycetota; class Acidimicrobiia; order Acidimicrobiales; family Ilumatobacteraceae; genus UBA2093. Next base: position 19,234 of record JBJTFB010000231.1, on the reverse strand, counting down.
GTTGCCACAGATGTCCTCGTTCTCGAGGAGGTCGATGTTCGCGAGAGCGACGGCGCAGCTCACCGGATGACCGCCGAAGGTGAGGCCGTGCATGTACATGCGGCCCTCCTCCTCCACGAACGGAGCGGCCACCCGGTCGCTCACGATCACGCCGCCGAGGGGCGCGTACCCGCTCGTGACACCCTTGGCGAAGGTGATCATGTCGGGCACGTACCCGTATCGGTCGCAGCCGAACATGTGGCCGAGCCGGCCGAACGCGCAGATCACCTCGTCGGACACCAGGAGAACGCCGTGTCTGTCGCAGATCTCGCGCACGCGGTGCCAGTACCCCTCCGGGGGCGTGAGGGCGCCGCCGGTGTTCTGCACCGGTTCCATGATCACCATTGCCACGGTCTCGGGACCCTCGGAGAGGATCAGCCGCTCGATGTCGTCGGCGCAGTCGAGTGTGCAAGTTGCCGCCTGCGAACAGGAGGTGCACCGGTAACGGTTCGTGTTGCGCACCTTCAGTGCCGTCGGCAGCAGCGGCTCGAACGGCTCGCGAAGTGCGGGGATGCCGGTGATCGACAGTGCGCCGAGCGTCGTGCCGTGGTACGCAAAATCCCGGCTGATCACCTTCCGTCGCGACGGTTGGCCGATGGCGGCGAAGTACTGCACGGCCAGCTTCCATGCTGACTCCACCGCCTCGCCCCCGCCTGAGGTGAAAAAGACCCTGTTCAGGTCGCCGGGGGCGAGGTCAGCCAGTCGCGAGGCGAGCCGCACGGCCGGTTCGGTGGCGAAGTTCCACAGCGGGAAGTACGAGAGCGTGCGTGACTGGGCCGCGGCGGCCTCGGCGAGCTCGTTGCGGCCATGGCCGATGTTGACCGTGAAGAGACCGCTCAGGGCGTCGAGGTAGCGGTTCCCTCTGTCGTCCCAGACGTACGCCCCCTCGCCGCGCACGATCATCGGGAGTCCGTCCCGCTGCACGGTCGACATCCGGGTGAAGTGGCCCCACATGTGGCGGCGCGCCTGTTGGTCGAGGGTGCCGTCCACGGCGTCCATTATCCCCGCATGTGCCGGGGCCGTGCGTGACCCTCCCGTTTGCCTATGCTCTCGGAAACGTCGCGGTTCGGAGGTGGGAGTGACGGGAACACGCGGGTCGGTCCAGCTCGTCGGTGTCACGAAGCGCTACGGCGACGTCACCGCCGTCGACAACCTCGACCTCGAGGTGCGGCCCGGGGAGTTCCTCTCCCTGCTCGGCCCGAGCGGATGCGGAAAGACCACCACGCTGCGGATGCTTGCGGGTTTCGAGCAGCCCGATGCCGGACACATCCTCGTGAACGGCGTCGAGGTGCAGGGGGTGCCCCCGTACAAGCGCGACGTGAACACGGTGTTCCAGCACTACGCACTCTTCCCGCACATGACCGTTGCGGAGAACGTGGGGTACGGGCTCCGCCAGAAGGGCGTGCCGAAGGCCGAGATCGCAGATCGCGTTGCCGAGGCCCTCGACATGGTGCAGATGTCACGCCTCGCCGGGCGCAGGCCGCGCCAGATGTCGGGTGGCCAGCAACAGCGTGTCGCCGTGGCCAGGGCACTGGTGAACAGGCCGAGCGTGCTCCTCCTAGACGAGCCGCTCGGTGCCCTCGACCGCAAGCTGCGCGAGGAGATGCAGATCGAGCTCAAGCTGCTGCAGTCGCGCCTCGGCATCACATTCGTGTTCGTCACCCATGACCAGGAGGAGGCCATGAGCATGAGCGACCGCATCGCGATCATGCTTGACGGCCACATCGAGCAGCTCGCCGACCCTGAGACCGTCTACGAGCACCCGTCATCGGCGTTCGTCGCCGGGTTCATCGGCCGCAACAACTTCTGGACGGGCACTGCCACCGACGGTGGTGCGGTTGCCGACGACGGGACGGTATTCGTGGCCACACGGCCCGAGGAGAACGTACCGAACGGCCAGCCGGCACTTCCGGCCGTCCGCCCCGAGTGCATCCACCTGACCTCCGTCCAGCCGGGACGACCCGAGAACTCCTGCCGCGGCAATGTTGCCGGTGTGTCGCACTTCGGTGACGTCCTGCAGTACGTGGTCACCGTGGGCGAGCGGGACCTCCTCGTGCTGGCCCCGAGGCTCGAGGCACAGCGGTTCGCAGTGGGCGAGAGCGTGTGGTGCTCGTGGTCGGCCGACGACGTGTACCTCTTCTCGGCCCGACAAGCCGACGTCGTGCTGGCCGAGGACGGGGCAGGCTGACCGCCGCACCCGGGCCGGTCTGCTACAACAGAACCAACAGACAACGGCCGATGCCGCTGACAGGGGAGACACCACCATGGACCGACCGATCAAGATCCTCGCGCCGCACAGTTTCCGCGAGCAGCTCTCCCGCCGCGCGTTCCTGAAGGCCGGCACGGCCACCGCCGGCCTGGCCGTGGTGCTCGCCGCATGCGGCAACAGCGGTTCGGTCTCCGACGGCAGCACACCCGCCGACACATCGGGTGGCGCGGGCGGCGACTGGACCGAGCTCGAGGGCACGGCCACGGGCGAGTGGAGCCGCAAGATCCGCAAGTCGAGCGGCGCGCTCGCCATGTACACCTGGGGTGACTACAACGACCCCGAGCTCGTCGGCGCCCTCGCGGAGTCCACTCTCGGCGTGTCGATGAAGGTCGACTACTACGCCAGCAACGAGGACCTCATCACCAAGCTTTCGGCGTCGTCGGGGCAGAGCGGTTTCGACATCGTGGTGCCCACCGGCCCCTACGTGCCGCAGATGATCCAGAAGGGCCTCCTGCAGAAGCTCGACAAGTCGCAGCTGCCGAACTTCGTGAACCTCGATGCGCCGTACGTCGGCCAGCCGTGGGACCCGAACGACGAGTACGTGGTGTGCAAGGACTGGGGCAGCGCCGGGTTCCTCTACGACACCACCAAGATCAAGCGTGACCTCGTGACCTGGGCCGACTTCCTCGACGCCTGCACGAAGGAGGCAAGCGGCAATGTGGCCGTCATCGATGCGGCGTGGGACTTCTGTGGGCCGTGGTTCTGGGCGAACGGGAAGTCGGCGAACACCACCGATGCCGCCGACCTCGATGCGTGCGAGGACTACATGGTGAACACCCTCGGTCAGCACATCAAGGCGTTCGACAGCTACCCCAGCACCAAGATCGCCGAGGGCGCGTACTCCATTGCCGTCGCCTGGACGGGTGACGCGCGCCAGGCGTACTCGCGAATTGCCGACGCCGGCGGCAACCCCGACAACTGGAAGTGGGTGCTGCCCGGGCCGAAGACCCAGCTGTTCATGGACACCTACGCGGTCCCCGTCGGGGCACCGAACCCCGAGGCCGCGCACGCGTGGATCAACTGGGAACTCGTGCCCGAGGTCTCCATCAAGGATCTCTCGTACCACGGATACCACACGGGCATGAAGAACATGGAGCAGCTGCTGAAGGAGCTCGCGCCCGACCTGTCCAAGCCCGACATGATCTTCTTCTCCGACGAGCAGGTGGCCACGATGGAGGCCCAGGAGATGAACCCGGCGCTCGACCGACTCGTCGAGATCCTGAACAAGACCAAGGCGAAGGCCGGAGCCTGACCGGGTGACGGCGGCGCTGACCGGCAGGCGCCGGCGGGTGCGGGCACCGAGGTTCGCCCTCGCGCTGCCGTCGATCATCTGGTACGCGCTGTTCTTCGTCGTCCCGATCGGCTACATCGTCTACTACTCCTTCGGCACGAAGGACACGTCACTCGTCCTGCCGGTCGATCTCAGCCGGCTCACCACGGCCAACTACTCCGCGGTCTTCGACGAGACCTTCTTCACGGTCTTCCGGGGAACGCTGCGCATCGCGGTGATTGCCACCGCCATGTGCGTGCTGATCGGACTGCCCGTCGCGTACTTCGCGGCGTTCAAGGTGAGCGAGCGCTGGCGGGCGGTGATTCTCGCGCTCGTCGTGGTGCCCAGCTTCACGAGTTTCCTCATTCGCACCGTGGCGTGGCGCATACCGCTCGCGCCGAACGGCGCCTTCTCCCGGTTCCTGATGGACCTCGGGTGGGTGGGTGAGAACGGCATCCAGGTGCTCGAGACATCCCTCGCGGTGCAGATTGCCGTCGTCTACAACTACCTCGGCTTCATGGTGCTGCCCCTGTTCGTTGCGCTCGATCGCATCGATGTGCGCATGCGCGAGGCCAGCAAGGACCTCGGCGCGGGCCGGCTGGCAACCTTCGTGTCGGTCACCCTGCCGCTCGCAGGCCCGGGAATCGTGGCCGGAGTCCTGCTCACCTTCATCCCCATGTGCGGTGACTACGTCGCCGCAACCGTGCTGGGCGGGGCCAAGGGGAACATGATCGGCGCGCTCGTGGCGTCGCAGTTCGGTGGGGCACAGAACTGGCCGCTCGGCTCCGCGATGGCGGTGCTGATGATCGTGTTCGTGCTTCTTGCTCTCGTCGTCGGCGCGGCGGCCGTGTGGCTGGTGCCCCGCATCGTGTCGTTGTTCTCGCCGTTCGGTGAGAGGGTGAGGCGCGCGAACCACACGCGCGCGATGGGCGGCGCCCCGCGGGGTGCGCGGGTGCGGCTTTCTTTTGAGCCCCTGAAGGTTGCTCTCGCCGCGTGGACCGTGGCTGTTCTGGTGTTCCTGTTCGTGCCGATCGTGCTGGTGTTCGTGCACTCCTTCAACCGCGGGCAGTCGTTCACCATCTGGTCGGGGCACTTCAGCACGAAGTGGTGGGGGGAACTGTTCTGGGCGGCGGACGCATGGCAGGTGCTGTGGGTCGGTGCCGTCATCATTGCCGGGGGTCTGCTCGTGCGTTGGATGCTGCGCCGCTTCACGGACCTGCCGCCCCGGATCACGAACTGGTTCGGCCCGGGCGCCTTCTTTGCCGCCGTGGCATGGAACTGGGCCACCACCGACCGCTACCGGGACGTGTTCAAGTTCTCAGGGGTGGGTGACGCCGTGCGGAACTCGTTCACCGCGGCATTCGGCGCCACCGTGATCGCGGTGGTGATCGGCGGACTTGCCGGAGTCGCGCTCGCGAGGCGTCCCGGCACCTGGACCAAGGCGTTCATGGCAGTGCTGTTCCTCATCCTCGTGACGCCCGAGATCATGGATGCCATCGCGCTCGCCACGTGGTTCCCGCGCATCCAGGACGTGCCGGTCGTGGGATACCCCTTCCGGAACGGCTGGGGTCCGTTCGGCAGCGGCATGAACAAGCTGTGGGTGGGCCAGTCACTGTACGCGAGCGCGGTCGTCACCCTCATCGTGCGCGCCCGTCTCGAGGGCCTCGACGAATCGCTCGAGGAGGCGGCGGCGGACCGCGGCGCCACACCGTCGCGTGCCTTCCGCCAGGTGACACTCCCGCTGATCTCGTCCGCCCTGGTTGCGGGTGGCCTGCTCTCGTTCACCCTGTGCCTCGACAACGCCGTGATCTCCACCCTCATCTCGGAGGCCGGCTCCACAACGTTCCCGGTCGCGCTGTTGGGTGCCACCCGCAGCACCATCAAGCCTTTCTGGGGTGTCGGCGCGATGATCCTGTTCGTGGTCACCATGGCCGCCCTCTGGTTCGTGGCTGTCGTGCTGCGCCGCTCAGGCAGTTCCTCGAGCGACATCGCCGCCACACTGACTGGCTCGTGAGCAACGTGCCCCGGGGCCGGGTGTGCGTGGCTCCTTCGACGGCACCGTCGTGGGTGTCGGATGCCGTCGTTGCGGGCGGCGGTGTCGTCGCCCCGGTGGCAGAGGCCGATGCCGTGGTGTGGTCGGACGCGCGCGACCCCGACGGTCTCGCCCGGCTGCTCGCAGCGAACCCGCACGTGCAGTGGGTGCAGGTTCCATTCGCGGGCGTCGAGAACTTCATCCCGGTCGTCGACGACTCACGGTTGTGGACGTGCGGCAAGGGCGTGTACGCCGAACCCGTCGCGGAACACGCGCTCGGACTGGCTCTCGCCGGGATGCGGGGAATCGGCGACTACGCGCGTGCCACCGGGTGGACGGGGCCGGTGGGTCGGAATCTCCTCGGTGCGAGGGTGACAATCCTCGGTGGCGGTGGCATCACGGAGTCGTTGCTGCGCCTTCTCTCGCCGGGGGGATGTCGCGTCACCGTCGTGAGACGCCACGTGGCCCACATGGAGGGGGCCGATGACGGCGTCGACGCCGCCAACCTCGTGGGCGCACTCGCCGGTGCGGACCTCGTGGTTCTCGCGCTCTCGTTGACACCTCAGACGCGGGGCATCATCGCGCGTGCGGAGATGGAGATGATGGAGGACCACGCGTGGATCGTGAACGTGGCGCGCGGCGGTCACATCGTCACCGATGACCTCGTGTGGGCTCTGTCGAACGGCGTCATCGGTGGTGCCGCGTTGGACGTGACCGATCCCGAGCCACTCCCCGAGGGTCACCCCCTGTGGAGCCTGCCGAACTGCATCATCACCCCGCATGTGGGCAACACCCCGGAGATGGCGGTGCCGCTGCTCGGTGCGCGCATCACTGAGAACGTGGCCCGTTGGGTATCCGGGCGGGCCCTCGTCGGGCCGATCGATCCGCACGCCGGCTACTGACCGTGCCGTTGACGGCGGGTCGTCGCTAGTCTTGGGTCTCCGCAAGGGCGATTAGCTCAGTTGGTTAGAGCGCTACCTTCACACGGTAGAGGTCCCGGGTTCGAGTCCCGTATCGCCCACCATCCTCCTGCGCAGTGCAGTCACGCGCGGGAACGTGCCCGCACCACTACCGTCTGTGCCGTGCAACGACTGTGCGAGCGACCCGGCTGCGGAGCCGCATCGGATGCCTCGTACGGGATCGACAGGCAGAACCTCGTCGTGTGGGTGGACCGCCCCGACATTGCCGAGCGAGAGACCGCCGGACGTCTGTGCCGTCGCCATGCGAATGCGCTGATGGTGCCGCGCGGCTGGACGTTGGACGACCGTCGTGAGCCGGTGCCGAGGCTGTTCAAGGTGAAGGACGCCGACGAGCCGGTGACGCCTGCGAAGAAGACGGCAGGGGGCAGCGGCCGTCGCGGGGCCGGGCGACGTGCCAAGGAGGCAGCCGACACGCCGTCGCTGTTCGAGGCAATCAGGCGCGAGATCAACGGTGACGCACCCCCCAGGGAGACCGGTCCGGCTGCGAACGACGGGACCGTACCCGACGGCACGGCACCCGTGGAGGCTGTGGACCCTGACGAGACCCAGGCGATGCCATGGTCGCCACGACTCGGTCGTGCAGCTCCGGACGACGGCCAACCGAAGCCGACGTTCGGCAGGCTGCTCGGACGCGCTTTCGGTGAGCCCCCGCCAGTCGGCGACGACGAATGAAGGTCTCGTCATCTGTCACCCTCGCCGCGACGGCCGAACAAGTGACCGAACTGTTGCTGGATCTCTCCCGGTACCCGACGTGGATGCCGCTCGTGCACTCGGCCGAGCCCGAAACCGGGGCGTCACCCGCCGCGTGGAACGTGGAACTTCGCGCACGGGTGGGGCCGTTCGCGCGCTCGAAGCGTCTGCGCATGGTTCTCGCCTCCGACGTCGCATCCGGTGACGGGCGCGTCCTGGTGTTCGAGCGGCGGGAGGCAACGGGGGCCCGGCACTCGGAGTGGATCATGACGGTGCGGGTGACCGGCGGGGGCGACCCCACGACGGTCACGATCGACCTCGAGTACGGCGGCTCGCTCTGGACGGCGGGCGTTCTCGACCGGGTGCTGGCGGCACAGATCGAGGCGGGCAAGGCCGGGCTTGCCCGCGCCGTCACCAACGACTGACAGCGACCCGTCGACCCAGCGGAGCACCGTGGCAGAGTGTGGGCGTGACGGCCCGCTCCACCGACGATCTTGCCCGCGGCCTGTCCGGTGTCCTCGGCGGCGCCCGGGTGGATTCGTTGGTGCGTCTCTCCGGTGGTGCCTCCCGCGAGACGTGGAGCTTCACCGCCGACGGGCGTGCACTGGTGCTCCAGCGACAGCGTGACGGCGCGGCACGCGGCATGGGGAGCGAGGCCGAGGTGCTGCGTGCGGCGCGGGCCGGGGGAGTCCCGGTGCCCGAGCTCGTGGTGGACGGTTCGTCGTCGACTGCGCTCGGGAACCCGTTTCTCGTGGTGGCTGCCGTGCAGGGGGAGACCATCGCGCGCAAGATCCAGCGTGACGACAGGTTCGCCGCGGCACGCGCGCGTCTCACCTCCGACATCGGTTCGGCGATGGCGCGCCTGCACTCGATCGACGTGTCGTCCGTGCCGTCACTCGCGGAGCAGGACCAGGTCGCCTTCTACAGGGGTGTCCTCGACCAGTTGGGTGAACCGCACCCTGTGTTCGAGGTTGCGTTCCGGTGGCTCGAGGCGAACCGCCCGGCCGTCTCGGCGACGACCGTCGTGCACGGCGACTTCAGGCTCGGCAACGTGATGGTGGACGACGGGGGCCTCGCCGCGGTGCTCGACTGGGAGCTGGCCCACATCGGCGACCCCATGGAGGACCTCGGCTGGGTCTGCGTGCGTGCCTGGAGGTTCGGTGGCGGGGCACCCGTCGCGGGGATCGGAAGGTACGAGGAACTATTCGACGCGTACGAGTCAGCAGGACGACCGCGGCCCTCCGCCGACACCGTGCGGTGGTGGGAGGTTCTCGGCACCCTGAAGTGGGGGATCATGTGCATCATGCAGGCCTCGTCGCATCTCACCGGGATGACCCGCAGTCACGAACTCGCCGCGATCGGTCGGCGGGTGTGCGAGAACGAATGGGACCTCATCCGGCTGTTGAAGGGGCGTATCTGATGGGCAACCCGCACGACGCCCCCTCGGCAGAGCAGCTGCTCGCAGCGGTGCGCGAATGGCTCGAGAACGACGTGATGCCCGCGGTGACAGGTCGCCTGCAGTTCCACTCCCGGGTTGCGTCGAACATCCTCGCGATGGTGGAGCGCGAGCTCGTCGATCCCGTCGGTGACGCCGCCGCACACGCGGAGCGGCTCGCGTCGCTGGGGGCGCGTGATGATGCCGAACTTGCGGCCGCCGTGCGCGCCGGACACCTTGACGGCGACCTTGCGCGTGTGCTCGAGGTGCTCGAGCCGAGTGTGCGGCGAAAGGTGGAGGTCGCAAACCCCCGTTGGCTGGCCGACTGAAGACTCCCGGTGAGCCCGCGGGGCCTGCTGAGTCCCGGGACGCGGTCAGTCGTGGTGCTGGTGGTCGGTACCGTCACGGCGGCCGAGCACCACCGGCTGGCCCGCCGCCAACTGGCCGCACGCGGCGGCGATGTCGGTGCCTCGGTTGCGTCGCACCGTGGCGTTCACCCCGAGCGACACCAACAGGTCGCGGAACGCGTTCACACGGTTGCGCGACGAGCCCTTGGTGGGCCACCCGGGTGTGGGGTTCAGCGGGATGAGGTTCACGTGCGCCGACGGTCTCAGTGCGCGGGCGAGTGACGCCAGTTCACGGGCATCGCGGTCGGTGTCGTTCTGTCCCTCGATGAGTGCCCACTCGAACGTGATGCGCCGGTTCCGTGCCGAGAGATAGTCGCGACAGGCCTCCATGAGGTCGGCGAGCGGGTAACGGCGGTTCACGGGCACCAGTTCGTCACGCAGTTCGTCACGCGCGGCGTGCAGGGACACGGCAAGGTTCACCGGAAGCGGCCAGTCGGCCAGCTTGCGGATGCCGGGGATGATGCCGACGGTGCTCACGGTGAGGTGCCGCGCGGAGATCCCGATGTCGTCGTGGATGCGTTCCACCGCACGGCGCACGGCTTCCTCGTTCGCGAGGGGCTCGCCCATGCCCATGAACACGATGTTGTCGACACGGCGCCCGAGCCCCCGGGCCTCCCGCGCCGAGCGCACCACCTGTTCCACGATCTCCCCCGCGGTGAGGTGGCGCGTGAAACCCGCCTGGCCGGTGGCGCAGAACCCGCACGCCATGGCACAGCCCGCCTGTGTGCTGACGCACACCGTCGCGCGGTCTTCGTAGTACATGAGCACGGTCTCGATCGGATGGTCGCCGTAGGTCAGTTGCCAGAGGAACTTCACCGTGTCTCCGTTGTCGGAGACCTCCCGCCGTGCCTCGCGCAGCGCCGCAGGATGTGCGGCGTCCAGCCGCGCCCTCACGTCAGCGGGCAGGGTGGCGATCTCGGCCACCGGCAGGAACGTGGAGTACAGACCAGTCCACACCTGGTCGACACGGAACGGGGGGAGACCCTCGAGTGCCGCCGCAACCTCGGCACGGCCGAGATCGTGGATCGACGTCACTGCGCCACTGCGTCGCCGGCCACGTCGCCGACGAACGCATGCTCGGTGTGGTGCGCCTCGAAGCCGAGTGCGCGGTACATGGTGACGGCACGTTCGTTCACGGAGTCCACGTACAGCATCGCCTCGTGTGCCCCCGCCCCGTGTGCGCGCACGAGACCGGCGACGGCGAGTTTCCGGCCGAGTCCGTGTGCCGCCGCGGACGGGTGCACGCCGATCACGTAGATCTCACCGGTGACCGGCCCGCCGGTGTCGTGTTCCTCGCCGTGCATCTTCATCCAGCAGAAACCGTCGATTGCACCGTCGGAGCGGTGCAGCAGGAAGAGCGAGGGGTCGAACCACGGCTCCGATTCCCTCGAGACGATCGTGTCGAGTGTCCATCCTCCCTGCTCGGGGTGTTGCGCGAACGCCGCGTTGTTCACGGACAGCCATTCCTCCTCGTCGGACCCCGGGCGGAACTCGTCGAGGCGGAGGTCGTTCTGCAGAGCCGCCGTCGCCCCGTCGAGGGGCAGCGGCCGACGCATCTGCAGCAACACCCGCCCGGGGGCGAACCCGGCCGCCGTCGCGAGAGCCGCATGTGCGTTGTTCGCCTCGAACACCCACCAGTGCACGTGCCCGCCACCCTCCGAGGCCACCACCCTGACCGCCTCCTCGAGCAGTCGCGGGCCGATCTCGTGCATGTCGTACCGGTGGTGGGGATGCACAACGAGGTCGATGCCCCAGGAGCCGTTCCCGCGGGACACCTGGCAGTAGCCGACCACGTGCGAATGGCCGGAGTCGCGGGCGATGACACCGGCGAACCCCTTCCTGCCACCCTCGCGCAGGTCCAGCCACAGATGATCGCTCATCGGTCGGGTGCCGTCTGCGCGCCAGGCATCGTGGAGCAGCCGGTCCACATCGGCGTGTTCGGAGGCGTCGAGACTGCGCCTGACATCGAACGTTCTCACGTGCAGAGGGTACCTTCGGTCCGTGGCAAAGCCGAGAACACCAGCGGGCCGGGCGCGCGAGGTTGCACGTCGTCTGGCGGGTCTGTACCCGGCGGCGGAGTGCGAACTGACCCACTCGAACGCGTACGAGCTGCTGTCGGCCACCATCCTGTCCGCGCAGTGCACCGATGCTCGGGTGAACATGGTGACGCCGTCGCTCTTTGCCAGGTACCCCACCGTGGACGATCTCGCATCGGCCGATCCGTCCGAGCTCGAGCAGATCATCCGCTCCACCGGCTTCTACCAGTCGAAGGCGCGCAACCTAATCGGCATGGCGCGCAGGGTCGTCGATGCCTACGGGGGGGAGGTTCCCCGGGAACTCGACGATCTCGTCACGCTGCCCGGTGTCGGGCGCAAGACGGGCAACGTGCTGCGCAGCGTGGTGTGGGACCTCCCGGGTCTCGCTGTCGACACGCACGTGGGGCGTCTGTCGCGGCGGCTCGGGCTCACGGAGAACGACGACCCGGTGAAGGTGGAGCGCGACCTGAACGGATTCCTTCCGCCACAGGAGTGGGGAAGGTTCAGTCTCCGGGTGATCCTCCACGGTCGGCGGGTGTGCGACGCACGCAAGCCGCGCTGCGACTCGTGTGAACTCGCCGACATCTGCCCGTCGTCCGCACTGCCGACGCGTGCACACAAGAAGTAGCCTCGCCGCAATGTCACTCGACACGGTGCGCGCGGAACTGTCGGCCTCTGCCGAGGCGGTGGAGCGATACCGCGCGAGGCTCGCGGGTCTCATCGACGGTCTCGGGGCCAACCAGGAGGACCTCGCCTCCGCGATGTACGAGGCCTAGCGGGCGTTGCTGTCCGCTCACAGGCTGCTGCTGCGGGCCGAGAAATCGGCTCGTTAGGTCCCGAAACCGGTTAGCCAGTCGTCGGCCCCTTCTGTAGGTTGGCCCCGTGAGCAGGCCCGAGCCGCGACCGCAGATCGTGGCGATGTCGAACTACCACTCCCCGCAGGTGGACGTCCCGGTACGCCTGAACACGAACGAATCACCCTTCGCCCCCCCGCAGGAGTGGACTGAGGAGCTCGGGCGCATCGCGGACACGCTCGAGTGGAACCGCTACCCCGACAGGTCGGCACACATCCTGCGCGGGAGGATCGCGGAGCGGCACGCGGTGGATCCCGCGAACGTGATCGTGGGCAACGGGTCGAACGAGATCATCCAGATGCTGCTGCTGGCGTACGGGGGCCACGGTCGCAAGGTGGCGGTGTTCGAACCCACGTACCAGATGTACACGCAGATCGCCCGCGTCACCGGCGCTGAGGTGGTGAAGGGGGAGAGACGCGCCGACTTCACCCTCGACCCGATGGAGATCGTGCGGTTGACCGAGCGCGAGCGACCGTCGGTCACGTTCCTGTGTAACCCGAACAACCCAACCGGCACCGTGGAGCCGCGCTCGAACCTCGAGACGCTTCTCGGGGCTCCGGCCGGGCTCGTGGTGGTGGACGAGGCCTATGCCGAGTTCTCCGACTGGTCGGCGGTCGACATGGTCACCGACGAGGGCAGCCTCGTCGTGACACGCACATTCTCGAAGACCCTGTCGATGGCGGCGCTGAGGGTGGGCTACGCGGTGGCACCGCGCGACGTCATCCAGGCGATGGAAGTTGCCTCCCTCCCGTACCACCTCGACGCGTTCAAGCAGGCGGCCACGGTCGCGGCCCTCGGGCACACGGGGGCCATGGAGGACAACGTCGCGTTCGTGCGCACCGAACGCGAGTGGATCTCAAGGTCCCTTGCGGAGGTCGGGTGCGAGGTGTGGCCGAGCGGGGCGAACTTCGTGCTGTTCCGGCCCCCCGGCCGCCGGTCGGCCGAGATCTGGGCCGGCCTGCTCGAGCGCGGCGTCCTCGTGCGGGACTGCTCATCGTGGCCGGGCCTCGAGGGTTGCCTGCGCGTCACGGTCGGCCACGGCGCGGAGAACGGCCTGTTCGTGTCGGTGCTGTCGGAATTGGTTGCCGAAACCCGCTGACCCACGGCGAGAATGGGTGCATGAGCCGCACCGCCCAGCGCAGCCGCAACACCAAGGAGACCCGCATCGAGGTGTCGGTCGACCTCGACGGCAGCGGGACGTCGCGCGTGTCCACCGGCATCCCCTTCTACGACCACATGCTCGACCAGCTGGCCCGTCACGGCGGGTTCGACCTCATCGTGGAGGCCGAAGGCGACCTCCACATCGACACCCACCACACGGTGGAGGACGTCGCGATCGCCGTCGGCGAGGCGATCCGTGACGCCCTCGGCGACAAGGCAGGTGTGCGCAGGTTCGCGAGCGGCTCGTTCCCGCTGGACGAGGCCCTCGTGGAGATCGCGCTCGACCTCAGCGGCCGTCCGTTCGTTGCGTGGGACGTGCCGCTGCCCGAGTGCCTGCCGCTGGGCAACCCGGCGTTCGACCCCTCGCTGGCCGAGCACGCCGTGTCGTCGCTCGCCACGTCGGCGGGGATCACGCTGCACGTGAACCTGAAGGCGGGCCGCAACGTGCACCACATCATCGAGGCCACCTTCAAGGGTCTCGCACGGTGCCTGCGCGATGCGGTGCGCGTCGAGTCCACGGGGGTGCCCTCCACGAAGGGCACTCTCTCGTGACCGGCCCGCGGGTCGCGGTCCTCGACTACGGGATAGGAAACCTCCGCTCCGCGGAGAAGGCGCTGCAGCGTGCGGGGGCCGATGCCGTCCTCACCACCGACCCCGCAGTCGCCGACTCCGCCGACGCGGTGGTCCTCCCCGGGGTGGGGGCGTTCGGTGCCTGCATGGACGCGCTCCGCGCGAGCGGCCTCGAGGGATGCGTGCATGCGGCGGTGGCCGACGGCCGTCCGTTCCTCGGGATCTGCGTGGGCATGCAGATGCTCTTCGACTCGAGTGACGAGGACCCCGCGCACTCCGGTCTCGGGGTGATCCCGGGACGCGTGCGGTGGATCCCCGACGGTGTGCCGCGTCCGCAGATGCAGTGGAACCGTCTCGACGTGCGCACCCCGGACCCGCTGCTCGAGGGTCTCGGCGGCGGACCGTGGATGTACTTCGTGCATTCGCTGCACGGTGTCCCCGACGACCCCTCGCACGTGGTCGCCACGGTGCGGTACGGGGGCGAGGTGAACGTGGCGTTCCGGAGAGGGAACGTGTTCGCGGTGCAGTTCCACCCGGAGAAGTCGGCCGCGGCGGGCATCGCGCTGCTCGCGAACTTCGTGGAGTCGGCGGCATGAACCTGTTCCCTGCGATCGATCTGCTCGGGGGAAGAGTGGTGCGCCTGCGCCAGGGCGACTACGACGACACCACCTTCTACGGGGACGACCCGGTGAGCACGGCCGTGCGTTTCGCCGACGAGGGTGCGCCGTGGGTGCACATGGTCGACCTCGATGCCGCACGCAGCGGCGTGGGCACCAACCGACCCGTCATCGCGGCGGTGGCCGCAGCCCTCGGCGGGCGTGCGCGCCTTCAGGTGGGTGGCGGGGTGCGCAGTACCGAGGATGCACGCGAACTTGCCGGGGCCGGGGTGTCCCGGGTCGTCATGGGTTCGGCCGCCGTCGAGAACCCTCCGTTGGTGGACGGGGTGTCGCGCATCGTGGAGGTCGCGGTCGGTCTCGACCACCGGGAGGGAACGGTGGCGACGCACGGATGGACGCAGTCGTCCGGCGTGTCGCTCGCCGACATGCTCGGGCGGTTCCCGTCCGCCGCGGCGTTCGTGATCACCGATATCTCGCGCGACGGAATGCTGGCCGGCCCCGACACCGAGGGTCTCGCGGCGGCCGCCCGTGTGTCGCCGGTGCCGGTGGTGGCGAGCGGCGGCGTGGGGAGCCTCGATGACCTGCGGGCACTCGCACGCGTGCCCGCACTGGCCGGCGTGATAGTGGGCAAGGCCCTGTACGAGAACCGGTTCACCGTGTCCGAGGCGATCGGCGTGCTGTCGTGAGTCCCGACGTGGTGGCGCGGGTGATCCCCTGCCTGGATGTGACCGACGGCAGGGTGGTGAAGGGGGTCAACTTCGTCGGCCTGCGCGATGCGGGTGACCCGGTGGAGCTCGCTGCGCGCTATGACGCGCAGGGCGCCGACGAGATCGTCTTCCTCGACATCACAGCGTCATCTGACCGGCGCGGAACCATGGTGGACGTGGTGTCGCGCACGGCGGACGAGGTGTTCATCCCGCTCACTGTCGGCGGCGGGGTGAGGGAGCTCGCGAATGCGCGGGCGCTGCTGCGCGCCGGTGCCGACAAGGTCAGCGTGAACACGAGTGCCGTCGAACGGCCAGCACTCATCGCCGGGATCGCGGCCGAGTTCGGCTCGCAGTGCGTGGTGTGCGCGATCGACGCCAAGCACAAACCATCCACCGGAGGGTGGGAGGTGTATCTCCACGGAGGTCGCACACCGACGGGCATGGATGCGGTGCGGTGGGCGGAGCGCGCGGTGTCACTCGGGGCGGGGGAGATACTCCTCACGTCCATGGACCGCGACGGCACCCGCGACGGCTACGACACCGCACTCACGAGGGCGGTGAGCTCGGCGGTGGGTGTGCCGGTGATCGCGAGCGGCGGGGTGGGGGACCTCGGACATCTCGTGGAGGGCGTCACCGAGGGCGGCGCCACCGGGGTGCTCGCCGCGTCGATCTTCCACTTCGGGGAGCACACGGTGGCGGACGCCAAGCGTGCGATGGCGGCCGCGGGGGTTCGCGTGCGGCCGTCGGCCTGACACCGGCCCGCTCACGCCAGCAGGGTCTCCAGCGCGGCGCAGCACGGCTCGAACGCGCCTGTTGCGATGAAATGGTCGACACCCTCAATCACCGTGAGCGAGGTGTTGTTCCATGTGCGGGTGCACGCCTGCATCGCATCCACCGTGGAGAACTGGTCGTGGCGCGGGAGCAGGATGTGCTTCGGTCGGTGGTCATGGGCGGCAACCGGTGCGGGTTCCAGCATCGAAACCGGTGGTGCGACCGCCAACCACCCGGTGACGGACGGGTACGACACGTTGAGGCCCACCGCGGCACCGAAGGAGTAGCCGGACATCACGACGGGGAGCGACTCCTCGACGAGCCCGACGAAATCGCACGCCGCGGCGAGGTCGAGGCGCTCGGCGCCGCCACCGTCGTGCTCGCCGGCACTCTGCCCGGCACCGCGGAAGTCCGGGGCGATGGAGTGACACCCGCACGCCGCCGCCGCCTCCTGCAGCGAACGAACCACGTTGTTCCAGCGGTCACCGCCGTATGCGGGGTGGGGGTGACCGATCACCACGAACCCCCGTGCGTCACCCTCGGCCCACACGACATCGGCAGCCAGTTCGAGGCCGTCGATCGTGACGAGGGAAACGGTTTCGGGGACCACGGGACATGACGGTACCGTTCAGGAAATGCCGGACGGGAACACGCACGACGGGGACGGACGCGTCATCACGCCGTCCGCCGGTGAACTCGCGGCGGTGAGGTGGAACGCCGACGGGCTCGTGCCGGCGATCACCCAGTGCGACGAGACCGGTGACGTCCTGATGATGGCGTGGATGAACCGGGAGTCCCTCGAGCTCACGTTCGCGCAGGGACGGATGGTCTACTGGAGCCGCAGCCGGAACGAACTGTGGCGCAAGGGAGACACCAGCGGCGACCGGCAGTTCGTGGTCAGCGCGAGGTACGACTGTGACGGGGACACGTTGCTGTTCCGGGTGGTCCAGGAGGGCCGCGGGGCCTGCCACACGGGCGAGCGCTCGTGCTTCTTCCGCGAGTTCGGCGTCGCGTGATCGCCGACGGCACCACCGTCACCCCCGGACCGGAGGAGTTCAGGGGGCTCGCCGCGCGCCACACGGTGGTGCCCGTGTGGACCGAACTCCTCGCCGACCTCGAGACTCCCGTTGCGGCGTTCGCGAAACTCGTGGGCGAGGGCGACGGCTTCCTGCTCGAGTCGGTGGAACACGGTGAGCGCTGGAGCCGGTACTCATTCGTGGGTCGCAACCCCCGCGGCACGCTGACGCTGCGCGACGGACGCATCACCACCACCGGCGACGTGCCGTCCTCGGTTCCGCTCGACAGTGGGATGCTCGCGGCCATGGAGGAGCTGCTGTCGCTCTACCGCGCACCGCTGCACCCCGACCTGCCGCCCCTGCAGGGCGGTCTCATGGGTCACCTCGGCTATGACGTGGTGCGCGAGGTCGAGCACCTGCCGGACGTGCCGCGCGATGACCGCGGTCTGCCCGACGCATCCATCAGCATCATCGGCAGCCTCGCGGCGTTCGATCACTGGCGCCAGCGTGTGTACCTCATCGAGAGCGTCCCTGTCGCCGGCCTCGATGCGGCCGGCATCGACGCCGCGTATGAGGCCGCCGTCGCGCGCGTGCACGACGCGGTGGAGGACCTCGCACGGCCCCTGCCGTACGTCCCGGTGGAGCCACCGACTGCGGACGACGTGCTGCCCCCGACACGGTCGTCCATGCCCGACGGCGGCTACCGCCGTGCCGTCGAGGTGGCGAAGGAGCACGTGCGTGCGGGGGACATCTTCCAGGTGGTGCTGTCGCAGCGTTTCGACATCGACCTCGGCGCCGACCCGTTCGATGCGTACCGGGTGCTGCGGCAGGTGAACCCCAGTCCGTACATGTACTTCCTCCGCCAGCCGGGCCTCACCATCGTCGGTGGCTCACCCGAGCCGTTGGTGCAGGTGGTGAACGGCAAGGTCATCTCGCGACCGATTGCCGGCACGCGCAAGCGTGGACGAGACGACGAGCATGACCGGCGCCTCGCCGGCGAGCTGCGCGAGAACCCGAAGGAGGTCGCCGAGCACGTGATGCTCGTGGACCTCGCGCGCAACGACGTGGGCCGGGTGGCCGAGTTCGGCACCGTCACCGTGGACGAACTGATGACCCTCGAGCGCTACAGCCACGTGATGCACCTCACCTCGCAGGTGTCCGGGACCCTGCGCGCCGGCCTCGGACCCATCGACGTGCTGCGTGCCACCCTCCCGGCCGGCACCGTGAGCGGTGCACCGAAGGTGCGTGCCATGCAGATCATCGACGAACTGGAGCCGGTGAAGCGCGGACCGTACGCGGGCGTCGTGGGCTACGTCGATTTCTCGGGCAACCTCGACACCGCGATCGCAATCCGCACGATGTTCGTGGGGGAGCACGGTGCGAGCCTGCAGGCAGGTGCGGGCATCGTGGCCGACAGCGACCCCGCCGACGAGGACCTCGAGTGCCACAACAAGGCACGCGCACTGCTCGCCACGGTGCCTGCAGCCCGTCGGATGACGGAGCGCCGCATGCGCAAGGGGACGCGCGCGTGAACCCGGTGCCGGGCACATGGCGCTGGGCGACGCTTGCCCGTGATGTTCTGCTCGTGGAGGGTGACGATGCACGGTGGTTCCTGCACTCACAGCTGGCCCAGGACATCGAGGCACTCGCCGACGGGGACTCCGCATGGTCATTGCTGCTGTCACCCGACGGGAAGGTGGACGTGCTGCTGCGGGTCGTGCGCCGTTCGCATCAGCAGTTCACGCTCGATGTGGAGCAGGGGTTCGGGGAGCGGGTGACCGCACGTCTGTCGCGCTTCGTCCTGCGTGCAAAGGTGTCGATTGCCGCGGTCGACTGGGAGGTGCGCGGTTTTCTCACCGACAGTGAGTCACCCTCGTTTGCGCATCCCGGTCTCGCCGTGTGTGACTGGGGAGCGCCGGGTCGGCTCGACATCGTCGACGAGACGGTTTCCATTCCCCCTGGCGGCACGGAGGTCGACCCCGCCGTTCTCGACACCGTGCGCGTGGACCGGGGGTGGCCCTCGATGGGAGTCGACATCCTCGAGGGTGACGTGCCGGCAGGAACAGGAGTGCTCCCGCGTGCCGTGAGCTTCACGAAGGGTTGCTACCCCGGCCAGGAACTGGTGGAGCGGATGGACTCACGTGGTGCGTCATCGCCGGTGCGTCTGGTGCTGGTGGAGCGCGGGACGTCCCTGGACGGTGTGGAAGTCACGTCATGCGGCACCCACCGCTGCATCGCGCGTGTGCGACGCGGGGTGGATGCGGGTGTGGCGCTCGGGTCCGTCAGCTCAGCCGGCTGACCGCCGACGATGGTGAGGCCCGGCTGGCGGAGGAAGTACATGTACGGACTGGGGTTCACCTGCCGCAGCACCCGGTACGCA
>JBJTFB010000230.1:0-5899 GCA_046093205.1 Acidimicrobiales bacterium | reverse complement strand
ACTGTCGCCCCTCGGGGCGAAGGGCGTGGGTGAGCCACCCTGCATCTCGGTCACACCGGCGATTGCGAACGCCATCCGCGCCGCCACCGGCCGCGCGATCGACCGCGT
This sequence comes from Acidimicrobiales bacterium, assembly GCA_046093205.1. Taxonomy (GTDB): domain Bacteria; phylum Actinomycetota; class Acidimicrobiia; order Acidimicrobiales; family Ilumatobacteraceae; genus UBA2093. The sequence continues at coordinate 5,791 of JBJTFB010000230.1, read as the reverse complement.
TCCGGTGCGGCCACAGGACATCTGCCTGCCCTGATGCCGCACCGGTGTCCGGCGCGGCATCAGCTGCCGAACACCTGCGAGGTGTAGGCGTTGCGGAAGGTGCGGTCAGGGTCGAGCCTGTCACGCATGCCCGTGAAGTCGTTCCATCGCGGGTAGAGGCGCGCGAGCTCCTCTGCGTCACGCCAGTGCAGCTTGCCCCAGTGGGGACGTCCCTCGTGGTCCCGCATGATGTCCTCGACATCGCGCATGAACGGCTCGTGCTCCATGCCCTTGTACACGTGAACCGCGATGTATGCAGACGTACGACCATGCGCCGTCGACAGCGGGATGTCGTCGGCGGCGGTGAACCGCACCTCCACCGGGAAGTTCAGGAGGTATCCCTTGCGCCTGACCATCTCCATCACGGCCCGCAGTGCCGAGGGCAGCGCCCCGATCGGCACCGCCTGTTCCATCTCGTAGAAGCGCACCAGGCGCGGACTGGCGAACACCCGGTGGCTGTGATCGACGTACCGCCGCTCCCCTGATGACGGGAGGGCCTTCGCGAGGCGCGGGATGGCCGGCGGGTACATGCGACCGAGCCTGCACACCGCTCCGAAGGCAACGTTCTCCATGAACGTGGTCTCGAACCAACCCCGCACCCTCGGCAGCGGGTCGCGTGGGCCCTCGGTGCGGTTGTTGCGCTTCGTGAGGGTCCACCCGGTGTGCGGCACCCAGAAGAACTCGAAGTGGTCGTTGTCACGCACGAGACCGTCGAGATTCTCCAGCACCGCATCCACGCGCATCGGCATCTCGGTGGCGGCGAGCAGGAATGCGGGCACCACCGCGAGCGTGACCTCGGTGATCACACCGAGCGAGCCCAACGACACCCTGGCGACATCGAGCACATCAGAGTTCTCCGACGCGGTGCAGACGGTGTCCCTGCCGGCACCGTCCACGAGACGGAGTCCCCTCACCTGGGCCGCGATGCCCCCGAGGCCCACCCCCGTGCCGTGGGTTCCCGTGGAGATCGCTCCCGCGACCGTCTGGTAGGCGATGTCACCCATGTTCGCGAGCGCCAGACCCTCGGCATGGAGCTGCTCGTTCAGCACGTGGAGCGGTGTCCCCGCACCCACCGTGACCGTCAGGTTCTCGCGGTCCACGGAACGGATCCCCGAGAGCGCGTCCACCCTCATGAGGACGTCGTTTGCCACGGCCGCCGCCGTGAAGCTGTGGCCCGAACCGACCACCCGGACGGCACGACCGCCGGCATGTGCGGTGCGGACGGCGTCCGCAACCTCCCCGTCGGACCCGGGGGCAAGGCCGGTCTCCGGCCGTGCTGTCTGGTTCCCGGCCCAGGTGCGCCACTTCACGAGCGCATTCTGCGCCAACCGGCCGGCTCCCCCGCCGACTGCGCCGACGTCCCGGTGATGAGGCCGGACGGCTGCTGGCATATGGTGGGAACCGACGAAAGGCGGAACAAGTGACTGCGACCCAGGTCCCCCACGTGAACTATCTGGTGCTCGGCGACAAGCCCCACCTGCGTGCGAACGAGTGCACGAAGTGCAAGGCGAGGTTCTTCGACCGGCGCAATGCGTGCGCCAGTTGCTTCGGAACCGACTTCACGCAGGTGACGGTGCCGACCGAGGGGATCGTCAGGTCATTCACCATCGTCACCTTCGCCTCCCCAGGTGTGCCCGTGCCATTCGTGGCCGCCATCGTGGACTGCGGCGGCACCAGCGTGCGCGGCAACCTGATCAATGTCGACCCAACACCCGAGAAGGTGTCGCTCGGCATGAAGGTCCGCCTGGCCACCTATTCGCTCGGCAATGATGACAACGGCGTCGAGGCCATCGGTTTCGGCTTCGAGCCGGCCTGACACGCACGGAACGCACATACACAGGAACACACAAGGAGAACACTGACATGGCAACAGACGACATCTACATCCTCGGCATCGTGATGACGAAGTTCGGGAAGCATCCCGACAAGGACACCGTCGACCTCGCATCCGAAGCCGCAATGGGCGCCCTCAAGGACGCCGGCGTCACCATGGCCGACATGGGCGTGCTCGCAGCGGGCTGTCTCATGGGCCAGGGAGGCATCGCCCAGCAGATCCAGAAGCAGGTCGGCCAGACCGGCATCCCGGCCTACAACGTGTCAAACGCATGCGCGACCGGGGCAACTGCCCTGCGCACCGCGATCATGGCGATCAAGGCGGGCGAGACCGACATGGGCCTCGCGGTCGGCGTCGAGAAGCTCGCCGGAGTGGGCCTCCTCGGGGCCCGCCCCGCGTCGAACTCGAAGGAGTGGACACCCTCGGGGCGCTACGGCGCCGTGACCGGCACCGACGGTCGCATCGGCACCGACAACATGCCAGGCACCTTCGCACAGGTGGGCATGGAGTACGGGCACAAGTACGGTGGGGCCACGTTCGAGCTGTTCGCGAAGATCGCGGAGAAGAACCACGCGCACTCCACACTCAACCCGCTGGCTGCGTACACGAAGCGCATGACTCTCGACGAGATCATGAACGACGTGATGATCGCCTACCCGAACACCCGTTCCATGTGCTCGGCGAACTGCGACGGTGCCGCCGCGGCCGTGGTGGTCAGCGGCGAGCGTCTCCGCACGCTCTCGAAGGAGCAGCAGCGCCGCGCGGTGAAGGTGTCGGCGTCCGTTCTCACCAGCGACCCGTACCAGGAGGCCTGCCAGGTCCTCCCCGACGTGAACACCCTCACCCGGATCGCCGCGAAGAAGGCCTACGAGCAGGCAGGGGTCAGCCCCGAGGACCTCGACCTCGTCGAGCTGCACGACTGCTTCGCAACCGCCGAGCTGGTGCACTACGACAACCTGATGCTCTGCCCCGAGGGCGGCGCGGTCGACTTCTTCAACTCCGGTGCCACCTGGCGCGACGGCAAGACGCCCGTCAACGTGTCGGGCGGCCTCGAGTCGAAGGGTCACCCCATCGCAGCCACCGGCATCGCAAACATCTGGGAGGTCTGCCATCACCTGCGCGGTGAGGCCGGCGACCGCCAGATCGAGGGTGCCAAGGTGGGCCTCGCACACGTCATCGGCCTGGGTTCGGCCTGCGGCGTGCACATCCTGGAGAAGTCGGCTCTCTGACCGGTTCCCCCGGGAGCCCCGGCCCCGTGGACGGAGGCTCCTGCGACCCGGCTTTCGCGCCGGTGTACGACGCGTTCCGGCGCAACTTCGTGGACAACGGCGAGCTTGGCGCGTCCCTGTGCGTGCGCATCGACGGTCACACGGTCGTTGACCTCTGGGGTGGCACGCTGCACGAGCACGGGGGTGAGTGGGGTCCGTCGACCCTGGTGAACTCTTTCAGCGTGGGCAAGGGTGTCACGGCAATCCTCGCGATGCTCTGTGTGGACGGAGGCACTCTCGATTATGGCGACGCGGTCCACAGGTGGTGGCCTGAGTTCGCGGGGGGCGGCAAGGAGACACTCGCTGTATCCGACATCCTCGGCCACCGTGCGGGGCTGCCGGCACTCCGGGCAGACCTCGACGACGAGATTCTCTTCGACTGGGACAGGATGTGCACACTGCTCGCCTCCGAGTCGCCCTGGTGGGAACCCGCCTCTGCACACGGCTACCACGTGAACACGTTCGGTTTCCTCGTGGGCGAGGTGCTGCGGCGCGCAACCGGCACTGCTCTCGACGGCCTTCTGCGGCAACTGTTGCCCGGTGGGTCAGCCGAGGGTCTGCACTTCGGCGTGCCGACACACCTCCACGGCTCCGTCGCCAGCACGTACTGGAGCGACGGGCCGCGTGCGGCGGACACCGTCGACGGAACGGACGAGTCGGCTGACATGTACAGAAGAGCGCATGCCAACCCGCCGGGCATCTCGGGGGTGGGACTGGTGAACACCGCACGCTGGAGATCGGCGGTTCTGCCGAGCACAAACCTCCACGCATCCGCCCGCGGTGTGTGTGCGGCATTCGAGTCTGCGGGTGCAGACCGCGTGTCGCGCGAGGTCCTCTCGCGTGCGGTCACCGAGACGTCGAACGGCACGGACAGGCTCCTCGGGCGCACCACACGTTTCGGGCACGGGTTCCAGTTGCCGATTCCCGAGCGGGGGTTCGGCCCGGAGGAGTCAGCGTTCGGCCACTACGGGGCCGGCGGCTCTCTCGGCTTCCGTGACCCCGTGAGACGGGTGTCATTCGGGTACGTGATGAACCGCATGGGTCGCGGTTGGCAGAACACCAGGAACAGGAGCCTCGTCGAGGCGCTCTACGCGTGTCTCTGACCGTGGTGTCGCGGTCACGGTGTGGGACGATGGTCCCGTGGCGACCGAGGGGGCAATCAGGGCCACCGACCTGATGCGCATCAAGCCCTTCCGGCTTCTCTGGGGCAACACCTTCCTTTTCATTCTCGTCCAGAGCACTTCACGGTTCGCCCTCGTGTGGCTGGCCCTCGATCTCGGGGCGCGGTCGAACATCAGTGGTCTCATCCTCTTCGTGATGGGCATCCCTGCTCTCCTCATCTCACTCCCGGTGGGGGCCATGTCGGACCGACTGGACCGCCGGCGAATCCTGCTGGTGAGCCAGGTGGGTGCCCTCGCCACCGCGCTCGTGACCGCGGTGATGGTGTCAACCGACCGGATCACCATCCCGTGGACCGTCACACTCGCCGGGATCTCCGGCATCTTCATCGCCCTCGGCACACCCGTCCGCGGTGCCATCGTGCCCACCCTCGTCGACCGCGACCGTCTCGTCGGGGCCGTCGCCGTGAGCACCATCGGAAGCAACCTCGCCCTCATCATCGGCCCGGCCGCCGCGGGACCGACCATCCGCCAGTGGGGCATCCAGGGCGCGTTCTGGCTGCAGGTGGTGCTCTATGCATTCGGCCTGATGCTGCTCTTCCCGTTGCGCCTCCCCGTGCGGGACGTTCCGGAACGAAAGCAACTGCGCGACGAGCTCCTCGGGGGCATCAGGTTCGTGGCCGGCCACGAGGCGGTGCGCTCCTTTTTCATCCTGCTGTCGTGCTCGGTGCTCTTCATGATGAGTCCGTGGATCGTTCTCGGCCCACAGATCGCCCGTGAGGAGGTCGGTGCGACCGGCGAGCAGACCACGCTTCTCTTCGCGATGCTCGGCGTCGGTCAGTTCGCGATGTCGATGGTGATCATGCGTTGGAACCATGTCCTGAAGCGCAAGGGTCTGTGGTTCATGTGCGGCCTGTGCTGGGGCTCGGCCGTGCAGATGCTGCTCGGCCAGGCGTTCTCCCTCGTCACGATGGGCCTCTTCCTCTTCATGTGGGGACTGGGCGGGGGCCTCTACACGAACCTCAACCAGACTCTCATCCAGAACAACACGCCTCCGGAGGTGATGGGAAGAGTGATGGCACTCCAGTCACTCCTCATGTCGGGACTCGCCCCCGCCGGTGCACTCCTCGTCGGCTTCGTTGCACGCTCGATCGACAACGTCCCTGCAACTTTCACCGCGTGCGGCGCATTGATGCTGCTGTCGGCGGTGTACTTCCTGGCGTTCCACCGGCACCTCCGGCCGCTGTCATAACCGGCCGCCGTCCGCCGGACCGCCCGGGTAAGTCGGTTGCTCAGGTGACCTGGTGGAGAAGAATGGTGTCGGCGTCGGAACGCGGGTTCGTGCGGGACGCGCAGACCACCACCGTGTCTCCGGAGGCGAGCAGACCCGCGGCGCGGCCGGCCACGACCGCCTGCTCGACGGCGCGGGCGACGTCGCCGTCGCGGGGCTGTGCAACCGGGTAGACCCCGCGTGCGGCCCGGAGACGGCGGCTCGCGCCCACGTCGGGGGTGACGGCGAAAATCGGGCTGGT
>JBJTFB010000229.1:0-4626 GCA_046093205.1 Acidimicrobiales bacterium | reverse complement strand
CCGCGAGAACCTGCACCTCTCCACGCACAACATCCACTACGTCAGCCACTGGATCACCCCGAAGGGTGAGCGGCGCCGCTTCGACACGCGGTTCTTCGTGGCACGCGCCCCGGAGAAGCAGGAACCCCTTCACGACGACGGCGAGACCATCGAGAGCATGTGGATCAGCCCGCACGAGGCCATCCGACGTCACCGTGAGGGCGACCTCATGCTGATGCCGCCCACACTCGCGAACATCGAATTCATCGCCGCGCACGCCACGGCCGACGCCGTGATCGAGGCCGCCGCGAAAGTGGGTACGCCCACCACGATCCTGCCGAAGCTCAAGGTGGACAAGGACGGTCGCGTGCTCGGCATCGCGATGCCGGGCGACGCCGACTACGACTCGCTCTGACGCGGTCTTACCGACACGGCCACGTCAGGACCGCGCGCGCTGCAGGCGGCCATGTCGTCGAGCATGGGGGTCTCGGCGATGATGCGGTCCGCAATCGAGGCGAACACCGCGGCCGCCGCTCCGGTACCCGACAGGCTGACCGGTTCACCCGCATCGCTGCCGGCAGCCACCGTGGGCTCTATCGGCACCTGACCGAGAAGCTCCACACCGATCTGGTCGGCGAGTGACTGACCACCGCCGGAACCGAAGAGCGGGTACGACTCGCCGTGGTCACACGTGAACATGCTCATGTTTTCGATGACACCGGCGACCCGCAGGAAGCTGCGCCGTGCCATGTCGGCCGCGCGGATGGCCACCTTCTGTGCACTCACCGCGGGCGTGGTGACGATGATGAGGTCGGTGCGCGGGAGCATGCGTGCGAGACCCATCTGCACGTCACCCGTGCCCGGGGGCATGTCGATCAGCAGGTAGTCGATGTCGCCCCAGTGCACGTCGTTCAGGAACTGCTCGACGGCCTTGGTGAGCATGAGGCCGCGCCACATCAGTGCGGTGCCCTCGTCCTCCACGAGCATTCCGGTGGAGACCACGCGCAGCACGCCCTTGCCGACCTGGCGCTCGTTCGGGATGATTGCCGGCTTGTCACGGCCCTCCACGTGCTGTGCCTCGAGACGGTCGGGCATGTTCAGCATCCGCGGCACGGAGAAGCCCCAGATGTCGGCATCCAGCACGCCCACCATGTGTCCACGTGCGGCGATCGCGGCGGCGAGGTTCACGGTGACCGAGCTCTTGCCCACGCCACCCTTACCGCTGGCGACGGCGATGACCCGCGCGGTCTCGGGAACGGCGGTGGGCGAGGCGTTCTCGCGGGCGTTCCAGCGCGCCTTAGTCATCACGGCCGACCGCTCGTCGGCGGTCATCTCGCCCCAGTCGATCTTCACCTTCGTGACCCACGGGTGCACCTCGAGGCGGCTGCGGATGTCCTTCTGGATCTGGGCCCGCAGGGGACACCCGCGGATGGTGAGCTTGACCCCGATCGTGACGGTCCCGTCGGCGAGGGTCACCCCGTCAACCATGCCGAGGTCGACGATGTTGGAGCCGAGCTCGGGGTCGATCACGGCGCGCAGCAGGTTGCGGACGTCGTCCTCGGTGGGGGCCACGGGGCTGCGGTCGCTCACGGGGGCAGTGTACGGCGCTGTCGACCCCGCCCGCCCGGGCCTACACTGACGCCCATGATCACCCTCACCGAGAACGCCGCGTCCAAGGTTGCCGAGCTCATCAAGGAGGAGGGGGCCGACAACCTGGCCCTCCGAGTGTCAGTGAAGTCCGGCGGTTGCTCCGGCTTCACCTACGACATGTACTTCGACTCCGAGATCACCGTCGACGACAATGTGCAGGAGTTCGCCGGCGTGAAGGTCGTGGTCGACGCTGTGTCCGCGCCGATGCTCGCGGGTGCCAGCCTCGACTGGAAGGACGGCCTCACCCAGGCCGGGTTCGCCATCACGAACCCCAACGCCCAGCGCTCGTGCGGCTGCGGCAAGTCGTTCTGCTGATTCAGAGCGACGAGAGAACGCTGCGGATCTCTGCGGCATCGAACACGCCGTCGAGCCGGTGCGTCACCGTGCCCGAGGCATCCGCCACGAAGAGAATCGGCTCGAACTGCAGCTTGTAGGCCTCGACGGCCGGTGCAAGCAACGTGCCCGACGTGTCGCGGTACACCTCGGCGTGCACGAATGCGATGCCACCGAACGAAGATGCCTCCTTCATGAGGCCGGTGAGCGCCGGTGCGCACGTTCCGGTCTTGCAGTGCGCGGGCGTGCCGACGAGGTAGGCAACCGGCTTCCCGGCGGCGAGCGCATCGGTGAGTGTGACGGAATGGAACGGGCAGGGCTCGGGAGTGAGCGTGCACACGGGTTCGACACCACGGGAGTCCTCCACGGTTGGGGTGTCGAACGGCGGTAGTTTCGCCCCGACGTACGGCATCTGCACCGACCCCGCCGCGAGCACCTGGAACGCACCACCGTCGGGCGATCCGCCCTCCACCACGAGGCTGTATGTGCCCGGTGTGTCGATGCGCACGACGAACGGCCAGTAGGGGTACTCGAACTCGGTGCCGTGCTTTTCCGCGGTGACGGAGTCGATCACTGTCTCCCCTGAGATGAGGTCCTTCACGCCCGCGGTCAGCGTGCCGAACCGCGCTGTGCCGTCGTTGTCGAGGATGCCCTGCTGGTTCGCGAGTGATATCGGAAGCCGCACGTCGCCCGGCACCAGACCCGAGTTCGAGAAGCGCTGCACGACGGCGAGTTGCTCGTCGGCTGTGCCGCCACCCCCGTTGCCGCACGCGGCCAGAAACGCCGCGCCGCCGACCGCCGCCGACAGCGCAAGGAATCTGCGCCGGCTGACGTGGTGATGTTCGTACGGGGCGGGGGAATGCACCTGGGAATGGTAGGTCGAAGGCGCGTTCCCCTAGTGTTCGGGGCATGGCACAACCCGCAGTCGGACCGTACACACCGGTGGTGAGGGCAGGTGACTGGATCATCGTGTCCGGTCAGCTGGGCATCGCTGACGGAAAGATCGTGGAGGGTGGTGTGAAGGCCCAGACCGCCAGGGCGGTGGAGAACCTGAAGGCACAGCTCGCCACCATGGACGCGACTCTCGCCGACATCGCAAAGACCCTGTGTTTCCTCACCGACATGGACACGTTTGCCGAGTTCAACGAGGCATACGTCGCAGGTTTCGACGGTGCGCGGCCGGCGCGCAGCACCATCGGGGTGGCTGCCCTGCCTTTCGGTGGGAATGTCGAGATCGAGGCGTGGGCCTACAAGCCGCTACGGTGACGACATGCCCGGTGCGCTGATTCTCGTCGCTGTCCTTCTTGCTTTCCCGGTGGTCGTCGGGCTTTCGACCGCTGCCCTCGCCGGTCTCCTCGGTCACCTCCTGTGGAAGGACGGCGAGGCCCGTCATGAGGGCAGCGAGCTTCTCGACACCAACGTCTGAGCCCGCGTCCGGGGCGAACCCGTGACACGCATGCATTCGTTCGACAGGCGCAGCAAGCGCCTCAGCTGGAAGATTCTCTCGTATGCGTTGGCACGTATGCGCACCGACCCGCCGCTCGACCACTCCGAGACGCCGTCCACTCTGCGTGCCCGTGCAGGCCGCACCGTGACGGAACACGGCATCGGCGGTGACGAGGCACTGCGCATCTGGCGCGATGTTCTCGCACCTGCATGCATCAGTGTCGACCATCCGCGATTCTTCTCGTACGTGCCCGGTGCGCCGACGGAAGCTGCCGGCATGTTCGACGTGGCCATCAGCGCGGCGAACGTGTACGCGGGGTCATGGCAGGAGGGGGCGGGTGCGGTGTTCGCCGAGAACGAGGCACTGGCATGGATCGCGTCGCTCGCCGGTCTGCCCGATGATGCGGGCGGTGTCTTCGTCAGCGGTGGCACCGCAGGCAACCTGTCGGCGCTCATCGCGGCACGGTGGAAATGGCGACATGACGCAGGCGGCCGGCACGATCAGTCACGGGGTGTCATCGTCGCGTCGCGCGCCGCGCACTCGAGCGTCCAGCAGGCTGCGCGTGCGATGGACGCTGATGTCGAGTGGGTGGACATCGACGATCGCGGCCGCATGAACGGTCCTGCCGCCCGTTACGCGTTCGACCGCATGGACGCCGAGGTGCGCGGGAGAGTATTCGCTGTCGTCGCAACCGCCGGCACCACGAACGTGGGTGTGGTGGACGACCTCGAGGGCGTCGGCTCCGTGGCCCGTTCGGAGGGGCTGTGGTTCCACGTCGACGGCGCATACGGTGCCGCCGCACTGTGCGCACCTTCCCGTCGGCATCTCTTCGCCGGCATCGAGCACGCTGACTCGCTGATTGTCGACCCGCACAAGTGGCTGTTCGCACCGTTCGACAGCTGCGCTCTCGTCTACCGCGACCCGAAGGTCGCGCGGGCGGCCCACACCCAGACCGCCGAGTACCTCGACCCACTGCACACCGGTGACGACTGGAATCCCAGCGACTACGCGCACCATCTGTCCCGCCGTCCACGGGGACTGCCGCTGTGGTTCAGTCTCGCCACGCACGGCACCGCTGCCTACGGCGACGCTGTGGAACACACGCTGCAGGTCACCGCGGAAGGCGCCGAACTCATCCGGGCTGCGGGGCACCTGGAGCTGATCATGGAACCGGAGCTCTCGGTGCTGCTGTTCCGCAGGGTGGGCTGGACCACGGC
>JBJTFB010000228.1:0-9611 GCA_046093205.1 Acidimicrobiales bacterium | reverse complement strand
ACGTGACACCGCGCACCCAGGCGAACCTGTGCCGTGCGATCGCGTTCGGTCTCGTGCCCGGGTCACTCCGCGAGCGCACCGCTGATGCCCTCGTGACACTCATCGAGGAGGCAGACACACATCTGGGTACGGGGTTCCTTGCCACACCCATTCTGTTGCCGGTGCTCGCCGACACAGGGCATCTCGACACCGCGTATGCACTGCTGTTCCGAGACACGGACCCTTCGTGGATGTACATGAGCAACCAGTACTCCACCATCTGGGAGGACTGGGACGGCATCAAGGACGGCAGGGCCACCCACAGCCTGAATCACTACAGCAAGGGCGCGGTGATCTCGTTCCTCCACCGGTACGTGGCGGGTCTCACCAGTGTCGAGCCCGGATACCGGCGCATACGGGTTGCACCGCATCCTGGTGGCGGTATCACCTGGGCCCGCACACACCACGACGCACCACACGGGCGGATCTCAATGGAGTGGCAGCTCGAGGGCGGCAACGGCACTGTCACGTCGATTGTGCCAGAGGGAACGACATGCGAGGTGCTGCTTCCCGACGGACAGACCTTCGAGGTCGGCGCGGGGTCACACACCCACAACTGGAAACAGAGCCCAAGAGGGGAATCGAACCCCTGACCTACGCATTACGAGTGCGTTGCTCTACCGACTGAGCTACCTGGGCAGGATGCCCATGATACCGAGCGGCCCCACGGGGCCCACATCCGCTACTGCTCGATGAACTCGAGCGCGGCGTCGGTGTTCAGCGACGGCAGCGACCACAGAAGGTCGCGCAGCATCAGTGCCTCGTTGACGTTCAGACCCAGGTGACCCATCACCTTGTGGATGCGCTCAACCGCGTCCACGTATCCGGCCGGGCGGTGGATGTGATGGTTCCCCAGCAGTTCGTCGCGGTACACCGACGCGATCTCCACGAGGCCGGCGCGCAGCTCGTCGGTGCGGTGGCGGCGGATCTCGCGCTTGTGGCGCTCCTCCAGAGCCCTCTTGCCGCCGCGCTTCGCGCCCATCGCCGCCATGTTCGCCTCGAAGTCGGCGACCTCCTGCTCATGGCGACGGTGCAGTGGTTCCGCCGCGTCATCGATGAGGCCGAGCAGTTCGTCGACGATGGCCGCGACTGTCGCACCGGTGCCGTCGATGCGGCGCGGAACGTTCGCGAACCGTTCGCGTCGGTGCACCAGCTGTGTGTCGGTGGCGATCAACCGTGCGCGGTCGAGGCTGCCGTGCGACGCGCGCGCGGCCACCTCCGCGCGTGCGATATCGACACCGGAGCGAACGAGTGCCTCGCGTATCTCCTGTTCCGTCAGTGAACCGAAGTGCACGGTGAGCGAACGTGACGCGATGGTGACGAGAAGGTCGACCATGGCATCCGCGAGGAGGATGAGGAACACCCCGTCGGCTGGTTCTTCCACCGTCTTCAGCAGGCGCACCACCGCTCCGGCCTGCATGAGGTTGACCTCGTGCATGATGATGACCTTGCGGCTGCCCTCGACGGCGGTGGTTCCGGCTTTCGTCACCACGGACTCCGCGTCCTTGGCGAGGATCGAGGCACCCTCGCGCAGCACTTCGTGCACATCGGGGTGCACACCACGCATCACGAGGTCGTTGGTGCGGTCGGAAATGTCATCGGTGCCGCTCAGCAGACGCGCAGCGAAGGCACGGGCGGCGATCTCCTTGCCGTCCCCCTCGGAGCCGAGGAAGAAATAGGCATGCACCGGGGTGGTGGCGGACCTTCTCAGGATGTCAACGGCATTGGCGTGCCCCGTCACCGCATCCCACACCGAGGCCATGGCCGAAGATTACAGAGAGAGTGCGGCGCGGATCCGGGTGCGGATGTCGGCCTCGACGTCGTCCTTCGGGGCGGTGCCGTCGACCACTATCCACCGTGACGGGTCGGCCGCCATGAGTTCGTGGAAACCGTCGTTGATGCGGGCGAAGAACTCCGCACCCTCGCGCTCGAAACGGTCGAGGTTGCGCTTGGCGAGACGCTGGTTGAGGATCTCCGTCGGGACCTCGATGAACACCACCACGTCGGGAAGACGCCCGGCGAGTGCCCAGGTACTGATGGAGAGAAGATCGGGCACACCCAGCCTGCGGCCGTAACCCTGGTAGGCGAGCGTTGAGTAGATGCTGCGGTCGCTCACCACGTGACGGCCGGCATCGAGCGCGGGCTGTACCACCTCGGCCATGTGCTGTGCGCGGTCGGCGGCCATCAAGAGGGCCTCGGTGCGCGGTGCCATGTCGGTGTTCTCGGTGTCGGCGAGGATGCCCCGCAGCAGCGAACCGATTCGCGTGCCGCCGGGCTCGCGGGTGATCACGGCGTCAAGGTTCTCGCCGAGACGCTTCGTGTGCGTGCTCTTGCCACAGCCCTCGAGACCCTCGAGCGCAATGTAGGCGGCTGTCACTCGCCGTCCTTCTTCGCTGCTTCCTTCTTGGGGGCGGCTTTCTTCTTCGCACCGGACTTCTTCGCCGGCGACTTCCGTGCAGCAGGCTTCTTTGCACCCGCCTTCGTCGCGGCCGGGGCACGGCGCGCACCGGACTTCTTCTTCGGGCCACCATTCTCGGCGATGTAGTCGCGGCGCAGCTGCAGAAGCTCGTATGCGCGCTCGTTCGTCATCGACTCCATGCGGTCACCACGGGTGAGACCGGCATTGGTCTCGCCGTCGGTCACGTAGTCGCCGAAACGTCCTTCCTTGCCCACCACCGGCCTGCCGCTGACGGGGTCGTTGCCGAATTCGCGCAGCGGGGGCTTCGGCGCGGCCCGCCCGCGTCCGAAGGTGCGCGGCTGGGCGAGCAGTGCGAGGGCATCCTCGAGCGAGACGGTGAGCAGTTGCTCCTCGGTCTGCAGCGAGCGGCTCTCCTTGCCCTTGCTCACGTACGGGCCGTAGCGGCCGTTCTGTGCGGTCACGGCCTCGCCGTCGGCGGGGTCGACACCCACTGTGCGCGGCAACGACAGGAGGTCGGTGGCATCCTGCAAGGTGATGCGGTCGATGTTCATGGTCTTGAACAGCGAGGCCATCTTCGGCTTCTCGAGCCCTGCGGGCGGCTCGTCGGCGGTGCCCCACTGCACGTACGGGCCGTAGCGACCCGATTTCGCGAACACCGGGTGGCCCTGCCACTCACCGATCGGCACGTCGCCCTTCGGAGCCTTCAGCAGGTTCACGGCGGCCTCGAGCGTGAGTTCGTCGGGTGCCATCTGGTCGGGCACGCTCGCGGTGTTCTCGCCGCAACGCACGTACGGGCCGTAGAGACCGGGCTTCACGATCACGTCCTCACCGGTGTCGGGGTGGGTGCCAAGGGGGAACGTGTTCACCTCCGCGGCGTCAATGGAATCAAGCCGTGCCGCCACGATGTCGCGGAGGCCCTTCTCGTCATCGTCGCCGAAATAGAAGGTGTGCAGCCAGCGGTCCTTCTGCTGCTCACCGCGGGCGATGCCGTCGAGGTCCTCCTCGACGTGCGCAGTGAACTCGTAGTCGACCAGGGTCTCGAAGGTGTCGCGCAGCAGGCGTACCACGGAGAACGCCGTCCACGTGGGGACGAGTGCGGTGCCCTTCTTCCACACGTAGTGGCCGCGGTCGACCATCGTGGAGATGGTGGCGGCCCATGTGGACGGACGGCCGATTCCCTTTGCCTCCAGTTCCTTCACGAGCGATGCCTCGGTGTAGCGCGCGGGGGGAGAGGTGGTGTGCGAGGTGTCGGTCCACTCGCGCACGTCCACCTGCTGGCCCTCCTCGAGGGGCGGCAGCAGCAGATCGTCCTCGTCATCGGACGTCTCGTCCTCGTCGGTGGACTCCTCGTAGGCCTGGCGGTAGCCGGCGAAGGTGATGGTGGTGCCGCTCGCGGCGAACTCACAGTCGCTGCGGGATGCATCGTTCGCGGTGGTGCCGAGACGCAGTGTGACGGTGTTGCCCTCCGCATTCGGCATCTGCGAGGCGAGAGTGCGCTGGTAGATCAGCGTGTAGAGGCTGAGCTCGTGGCCGCGCAGCTCTCCGGCGACCTCCTTCGGGGTGCGCAGCGGAAGTGCGGGTCGGATCGCCTCGTGGGCCTCCTGTGCGTTCTTCGACTTGTTCTCGAACCGGCGCACCGACGGGTTCACGTAGTCACGGCCGTGCTCGGCGGTGATGTGCGAGCGGATGTCGGCGATCGCCTCGTCGGAGAGTACGGTGGAGTCGGTGCGCATGTAGGTGATGAAGCCGCGCTCGTACAGGCCCTGTGCGGTGCTCATGACCTGGCGCGCCGACAGGCGCAGCTTGCGGCCGCCCTCCTGCTGCAGGGTGGAGGTGGTGAAGGGTGCCTTCGGCGACGAGGTGTACTTCTTGACATCCCTGTTGCGCACGGTCAGCTGCGAGCCCTGCAGCCCGGCCAGCAGTTCGTGGGCCTGCCCCGCCGACAACACGAACACCTGCGAGGAGGCATGGCCGTTGCCGTCGAAGTCCTTGCCTGTGGCAACGCGGGTCCCGTTCAGTGCCACGAGCCGCGCGGTGAAGGACGGCTGGGTGTCGGCGACAGCCTCGAGGGAGAAGTAGTCAGCGGCCCTGAACAGGCGACGCTGCTCCTCTCTCTCCACGATGAGGCGCAGGGCCGGGCTCTGCACACGACCGGCCGACAGACCGCGGTTCACACGACGCCACAGCACGGGGGACACCTCGTAGCCGTACAGGCGGTCGAGGATGCGGCGGGTCTCGGCGGCATCCACCAGGCCGTAGTCGATCCCGCGCGGGTTCGCCACGGCCTCCTCGATGGCCTTCTTGTTGATCTCGTGGAACACCATGCGGTGCACCGGCACCCTCGGCTTCAGGTACTCGAGCAGGTGCCAGCTGATGGCCTCACCCTCGCGGTCCTCGTCCGTCGCGAGATAGAGGGTGTCGGCATCCTTGAGGGCCGCGCGCAGCTCCTTCACCACGTTCCGGCCGCGCTCGGTGAGCTCGTACGAGGGCTTGAAACCGTTCTCGACATCCACGGCGAGACCCTTGCTCGGCAGATCGGCGACGTGTCCGACGGACGGCCGGACATCGAACTCCGGACCGAGGTAACGGGCGATCGTCTTCGCCTTCGCGGGCGACTCGACGATGACGAGGGACTTGGCCATGGGGAGACAGGGCTAGGTCAATTTCGGGGGGTTTGCAACCACCGCCCCGAAAACCCTTGCGGTGCAAGGGTTTCCCGAGGTACCCCGGAAAGGGCCCTCGGGGGCCGCCGACCCGGGCCCGTTGTTGGTCAGGAGATGACGTGCGCGTGGTGCTTGCCCTCCACGTCGATGCGCGGCAGCACCCGGTCGAGCCACTTCGGGATCCACCAGTTGCGGTCCCCGAGCAGCTCCATGGTGGCGGGCACAAGGATCATGCGCACCACCGTGGCATCGATGAACACGGCCACGGCCATGCCCATCCCGAACAGTTTCAGCTGCCGGTCGGGGGCCAGCACGAAGGCCGCGAACACGCACACCATGATGAGGGCCGCGGCGGTGATCACCCGGGCGGTGGCCGCCACGCCGTCGGCGACGGCGGTGAAGTTGTCACCGGTGCGGTGGTACTCCTCCTTCATGCGCGACAGCAGGAACACCTCGTAATCCATCGACAGGCCGAACACGATCGCGAACAGGAACATGGGTGCCCACGGCTCGATCGGACCCGCCTTGCCCACACCGAACCAGTCGGCGAGCCAGCCCCACTGGAACACCGCAACGATGACGCCGTAGGCGGAACCCACCGACAGCAGGTTCATGAGAACGGCCTTCAGCGGCACCAGCACGCTGCGGAACACCGCCATCAGGAGAACGAACGACAGCACCAGCACGATGCCGATGAGCCACGGCAGGCGTTGGCCGAGGTAGTCGGCGAAGTCGATGCCGCCGGCAGTGAATCCGCCGATCTTGGCGTCCACACCCGTGCCCGGGATCACCTCGTTGCGCAGCGAGTGCACGAGGTCGCTCGTGGCCTCGTCCTGCGGCGAGGTCTTCGGGTACACGATCACGAGCGAGACATCCTTCGACGGGACCGGCACCGGTGCGGCTGCGGCCACGCCGTCGGTGGCGCCCACCGTTGAGACGAAACGGCCGATCGCCTCCTTGTTGCCCACCGCATCACCGGTGATCGCCACGTACAGCGGGCCGTTGAAACCCGGCCCGAAGCCCTCGCTGATGAGGTCGTATGCCTCGCGTACGTCGGTGCCCTTCGGCTGGTTGCCGTCGTCGCCGAATCCGAGACGCAGCGACAGCATCGGTACGGAGAGCAGGCCGAGCAGAACCACGGCGATGCTGAGTGACGTCCACGGCCGGCGCTGCACCACGCGGCTCCACCGCCACCACACCGTGTGCTGGTGGTTGTTCTGTGCGCGGTGGGGGAGCGGGGCACGCAGCACGGGCACGAAGGGACGCGCGACCTGCAGCACCACCGCCACCGCGAGGCCGGCGAGGGCAACGGGGAGCGAGTGAACGAAGATCGCCACCATTGCACCGGCCACGGCAACCGTGAGCGAGATCACGGCGGCCCACGAGGTGTTGTCGATGCGGGTGCCGATCATCGACAGCAGGGCGGGCAGCAGCGAGACCGACGCGACGATCATCACCGCGACACCGATTGCCATCGCCACGGCGAAACCGGTGACGAAGGGCAGCCCGACACTGATGAGGCCGAGCAGTGCCACGATCACGGTGATGCCGGCGAACACCACGGCGCGTCCGGAGGTGTCGATGGCCTCGGCCACGGAATCCTCCACCGAGAGGCCGTCGTGCAGTGCCTCGCGGAAACGGGTGACGATGAAGAGCGCGTAGTCGATGCCCACACCGAGGCCGATCATCGCCACCATCGACGTGGCCTCGTTCGGCATCGACATCAGGTTCGACACGAGCGTGACGAGGGACGACCCGATGAGCAGGCCGAGCAGTGCGGTGCCGATGGGCAGACCCATCGCGATCACCGAACCGAACGCCACCACGAGGATGATCACCGCGGCAAGGAGGCCGAGCGCCTCGCTCTCGGGCAGCTCGAACTCCTGGAAGATCGCGCCGCCGTAGGCGACCTCCGCTCCCGTGGCCTCCAGCGGGGCGGCGGCCTCCCGGATGGCCTCGGCGACGGGGGCCCACGTGTTGCGGTCGGAGCGGGGGATGCTGATCTGGGCGAACGCGATCGTGCGGTCCCTGTTCACCTGGGTCGGCATCTCGTACGGTCCGGTCACCGAGATCTCGGTGGTGGAGATGGTGGCAACCTCCGCGAGCGCGTCGGTGAACGCCTGCTTCACGGCGGGGTCGTCGATGGTCCTCGGTGTCTTCACCACGATCTGGGAGTTGATGCCCGCCTCGGAGCGGCTCGCGCTCTCGAGCAGTGCGGTGGCGTCGCTCGAGTCGGAGTCGGGGAGGGTGAACTCGGTGCGGAAGCTGTTCCCGACCGCGCCGCTCAGCACGGCCGCGATGATCACGACGGGGATCCAGATGCCGAACACCATGAGACGACGGCGACGGTGGGAGAAGGTGGCGAGACGACGGAGCACGGTGGTCCTTGTGTGTTCGGGGGACACGAAAGGCTATGCGCACGGTCGTGCGCGGTTCCGGCCGCCTGTACGGTTTCGGAGAGATGGATGCACATGTCACACCCGGCGACGACGGGGGTTCCGTCCTGCCGGGTCGTGTGACCCGGCTCGACCGCGGCTGGAGCACGGTGCTGCTGGACGACGGACGCTCGGTCCGCGTGCGCAACATCGGCACCGAGGTGGCAGTGGGTGACCGCGTGACCGTGGATGCGGCCGTCGAGCGCATCTAGAGCGTGGAGGAGCGACGCAGTGCCCTCACCCGGCGCAACAGCTTCGAGGGGGCACGCGCACTGCGACAGATCGTGGCCGCGAACATCGACACCGTGTTCCTCGTGCACGCCGTCACGGCGCCGCCGAACGAACGACGTCTGGAGCGTGAACTCGTGCTGGCGTTCGACAGCGGCGCGCAACCCGTGGTCGTGCTCACGAAGACAGATGCCGTGGACGGTGCCTACGTGCAGGAGGTCACGGGGGTGCTCTCGCGGGTGGCACTCGACGTGGAGATCGTGGCGGTCTCCAGCATCACCGGGGAGGGGCTCGATGGGGTGCGGGCGCACTGCGGACCGGGCGAGACGGTTGCGTTCATCGGTGCGAGCGGTGTGGGGAAGTCGACACTGGTGAACGCACTGGTGGGCAGCGAGGTGCAGCGCACCGGCGAGGTGCGCGACGACGACCAGCGCGGCCGTCACACCACCGTTGCGGCCGAGCTGATCGCGCTGCCCGACGGCGGCTGGCTGCTTGACACCCCGGGCCTGCGGGCTGTCACGCTGTGGACGAGCGGCCACGGCATCGAGCGGGCGTTCCGCGACGTGTTCGACCTCGCCGACCACTGCAGGTTCCGCGACTGCCGCCACATCGACGAACCCGGGTGCGCCGTCAACACCGCGATCACCGAGGGACGGCTGAGACCCGAGCGGCTGGAGTCGATGCGCAGGCTGGTGGCAGAGGAGGCCGCACTCGAGGACGAACAGTGGGAGCGCGAGAAACAGTTCGACCGCCGCGGTGCACGTCGCCGGCCCGGCAAGCGCGGCGGCTGAGCCGGCCTGCTCAGCGGAAGCGGATGCCCACCACCGCGCCGCCGCCCTCGTTGTCGCCCACGAACGTCTCCGCGTTGTTGTCCTCGGCGCACTGGCTGACGATCGCGAGCCCGAGGCCCGACCCCGGCATCGAACGTGTGTTGAGGGCACGGTAGAAGCGGTCGAACACGCGCGGCTTGTCCTCGTCGGGGATGCCGGGTCCGCGGTCGCGCACCTCCAGCGTGGAGTCGCGCACCACGACGGTGACCCCGCCCGAACCCGCGGAGAACTTCACGGCGTTGTCGACGAGGTTCGACACCGCGCGCTCCAGCTGGTGGGGGCGGGCGACCACGATGGTGTTCCCGTCCGTCTCGAGTTCGATGGGAAGTTCGGTGCGGCGCCGTGCACGCTCCACCACCTCGGTCGCGATGTCCACGAGGTTCACGGGCACCGCCTCCTCCGATGCGCGGTGGTCTGTTGCCAGCGCGCCGAGTTCCGCACTGAGGGCGGCGAGTTCGTCGACCTCGGCGCGCATGTCGGCGAGAACGGAGCGCCGCTCGTCATCGGAGAGGTTCGCCCGCTCGAGAATCTCGGTGTTCGCCCTCAGGCTGGTGAGCGGGGTGCGCAGTTCGTGGCTGGCGTCCTGCACGAGCTGTCGCTGGCGCGCGAGGCTGCTGCGCAGTGCATCGACCATGGCGCCGAAGCTGCGCGCGAGTGCACCGACCTCACCGGCGCCGCCCTGCTCGATGGGATGGTCGAGATCCTGCGTGGCGGCTATGGACTCCGCCGTCGCGGCAAGATTCTCGACCGGTCGCGTGATGCGGCGTGCGAACCACCACCCGACGACGGCGGCGAGGAACGCCGCGAGGGCGGTGGACAGCGGCAGGCGCACGCGCATCGAACCGAGGGCACGGTCGACCACCGCGGTGTCCTTGGCGACGCGCACGAGGGTGCCGTCGGGTGTCGCCACGGTGAGCACGCGGTAGTCGACACCACCGGCCGAGTACGACCTCCAGTTGCGTCCGCTGCCGTCACGTGAGATCCGTTCGTCGCGCGC
>JBJTFB010000227.1:0-6894 GCA_046093205.1 Acidimicrobiales bacterium | reverse complement strand
TTCTACTTCGGCGGTCTGAGTGACGAGGCCCGTGAGGTGGCTGCTGCCGGCGCCGATGTGTACCTCATGTGGCCCGACACCGAGGAGGGAATCGCCCGCATCATGGACGACGTGCGTGCACGTGCTGCCCGCCACGGACGGTCGGTGCGCTTCGGCTATCGCTGCCACGTGGTGGTGCGCGACACCGAGGCCGGCGCTGTTGCCGCTGCACACCGTCTCATCGAGGCGGTGGACGAGGAGGAGGGTGCGCGCATCAGGGCGAGGTCGCTCGACTCCGCCAGCACCGGCGTGCGACGCCAGGCGGAGCTGCGTGAGTCATCCGCCGGTGACGGCTTCGTGGAACCGCACCTGTGGACCGGAATCGGTCGCGCACGCAGCGGCTGCGGTGCAGCGATCGTGGGGACACCCGTGCAGGTGGCCGCCAAGATCGACCGCTACCGGGCGATGGGCATCGAGGCGTTCATCCTCTCCGGGTACCCACACATCGACGAATGCCTCCGCTTCGGCCGCGACGTGCTGCCGTTGCTGCGTCCGGACTGAGCGTTATCGTCGGGGACCTGCATCGCCGGATGCTCCGAGCAGACCCATGCGCCGCGCACTGACCTTCCTCATCACCGCACTCTGTGCCGTCGCCGCAGCGCTCTCGCTCGGCTCGTCACCGGCTCTCGCCCACAACACGTACATCGACAGCGACCCGGCGGACGGCCAGACGCTGGCTGTCGCACCGACGGCATGGACGGTGAGGTTCGAGAAGTCCGTGCCGCTCGAGTCATCCTCCGGTTCGGTGGTGAACGGTGACGGCACACGGACGGCACTGAACCCACCGCGCCACGGGGACAGCGACTCCGTGATCGTGTTCGACCTGCCGGCCGGTCTGACGGGCGATATCACCGCGCGTTGGCGTCTCGTGAGCACCGATGGTCACGTGATCACAGGACGTGTGGGCTTCACCGTCACACCCGAAGCATCTGTGGGCACGAATGCAACGACTGGCACGGATGCGCCCTCACCCGGCGCACCGACCACCAGCGCGGCCACAACGCAGACCGCCGATGACGACGGAACGGGGGTGCCCGAGCCCGTGCGTGTGTCGCTCCGCCTCGTCAACTACCTGGCGATACTGCTGCTGGGCGGAATCCTCTTCGTCGACCTCGACATTGCGGGCGGCGCAATGGCGACCTTGCGCGGGCGTCGCCTCGCCGTGTGGGGAGCAGGAGGTGCAACGGCCATGCCGTTCCTGCAGTTTCTCGTGTTCGTCGGCGACGTACACAGCAACGGGCAGGGCCTCGGTGCGGCGCTGGGTGATGCACTCTCGCTCACACCTGGTGCGATGTTGTTGCTGCGGGCAGTGACGGGCGGGGCACTCGTTGCGTTGGTTCGGTCCGCACTCGCCGAGGGACCCGGCGCAAGACCGCGCCCTGTGCTTCTTGC
The DNA here is from genome assembly GCA_046093205.1 of Acidimicrobiales bacterium. GTDB lineage: Bacteria > Actinomycetota > Acidimicrobiia > Acidimicrobiales > Ilumatobacteraceae > UBA2093. The sequence continues at coordinate 5,463 of JBJTFB010000227.1, read as the reverse complement.
CCCCGCAGCCGGCATGTACCTCGTGATGCTCGCCTACGTGGGGCATTCCCGGTCGCAGTCGATTCCTCTCATCGGTGTTCCTGTCGACGTGCTGCACACCGCCGCCGTTGCCGTGTGGCTCGGTGGTCTCGTTGCCGTTCTGCTGGTGGTGATTCCCGCGGTTCCTGCCGCATCAGCCGTTGCCGCGTTCCACCGCTTCGGGGTGTCAGCCCAGCGCGCGGTTGCGGTGATCGTGATCACGGGTGTGGTGCAGACCGCTCGCCTGCACGGTGGTGTCACCACCCTGGTCACCGGTGCACACGGCGTGCTCCTGCTCCTCAAGATCGCGCTTGTTGCGCTGATGATCCGCCTCGCCGCGCGCAACCGTGGGGTTCTCGCAGGTCATGCAACCGCCACACTCACCGACGACCGACGCACGCGGGAGTTCCTGGTGCGCACTTCTCTGACTGAGACCGCATACGGCCTCGGCATCGTGGCCCTCACCGCGGTGCTGGTGGCTGTGACACCGGGCTGACCGACACCCACGCACACCCTTCGCTGGTTACGCTCACCCCAACCCGACGACAAGGAGACCCCATGAAGCGTCGTTTCGCCCTCGCCGCAGTTGCTGCCGCCTTCGTTCTGCCCGCCTGTGGGTCATCCGGATCGGCCGACCGTCCGTTCAACGATGCCGACGTGATGTTCGCCCAGATGATGATCCCCCATCACGAGCAGGCCGTCGAGATGTCCGACATCGCGCTCGACCCGTCGGTGGGTGCCGGCCCGGCCGTTGCCTCCCTCGCACAGGCCATCAAGGCGGCGCAGGACCCTGAGATCGAGCAGATGAAGACGCTCCTCACGGGCTGGGGCGAACCGCTCGTGATGGACGACGGAATGGACCATGGCTCGATGATGGGCGGGATGCTCTCACCCGAGGAACTGGAGTCACTCGGTGCACTGAACGGTGCCGGGTTCGATGCCGCGTGGGCCAAGGCGATGATTGCCCACCACGAGGGGGCCATCGACATGGCGAACGATGTGCTCGAGGACGGCAAGAACACCGAGATCCGGGCACTCGCCGATGCAATCATCAGCGCCCAGCAGCGCGAGATCGAGGAACTGCGGCCGATTGCCGGGTGATCGATCCCGCTAGTCGGCTGCACCGCCGGCTGTGCGGAAGATTGCGGCCTCGGCCTCGTCATACGGTGAGCCGTCACGGTGCAGGAGCTCGTGGAACCACGGCTCGTCGTCGCCCACATCGTCTGTCCACGACCGCCACGGGAAACGCGTCTGGGTCCGTCCGTCCACGAGTCCCCAGTTGATCGCCCCCACCTTGCGTTCCCGGAAGAGCGGAAGCAGGTCGGCGGTGGAACCTGCCGGACGTGCGAGCCACTCCGTGCACAGCAGCGGCCGTCCGTGCGACGCCAACGAGTCGATCACCCCGTTCAGCACCGGTGCCGGTGAATAGCAGTGGAACGACACGATGTCACTCTCGTCGAGTGCCATGCGGTTCATCACTGCGTCAACTGGCCGGTTGTCGCTGCCGTACTCCCACACACCGACGGTGAGTGGTTGGGTGGCACCTGCGCCCCTCGCCCAGGCGAACACCTCCCTCGCCAGGGCCGTTGCGTGCTCAGCCTTCTCCGCCCGGGAGCCGTCAGTGAGCGTCTTCGCGTCGACCTGGTCGGGCTCGTTGAAGATGTCCCACGCCAGAATGCGCGTGTCGGAGCCGAACCGGCCCACCACGTCGGCCACATAGGGTTTCAGTTCGTTCCACCTCTCGGGTGACGAGAGGATCTCCGCGCCCGGACTCTGTGCCCACCTCGAGTTGTGCCGGCGCGGGACGGGTTCGCGCTGCGGGCCGGGTTTCGGCCACGGGTTCCACACGCCGTCGAAGAGCACGGGCACCATCGAGATCCCGTGGCCTGCCGCACACGAGAGGAACCACTCGGCACGGTCGAGGAAACCCGCGGCATCATGCGAGTGCAACATGTGGTGCAGGTACACACGCAGGGTGTTCATGCCGAGCCCGGCCGCCCACGACAGCTCACGGTCGATGGTGCCGGGGTCGAACGTGTCCTCCTGCCACATCTCGAACTGGTTGGAGGCCGTCGACGGAGTGAAGTTGCACCCCAGCACCCATGGCCGTGAATCCATCCATGCGAGCGCCCGTTCCCGCGTCCACCGCCCCGATTCCACGGGCCGAACCTAGTGCCCGAGAGCAGGGCTATATTCCAGTAATCACTTGATTACGGGGGAGATCACATGTTGCGCATGAGCACTGCCGCGCCACACGACGCCTCGGACGGACTCAGCCCGTTCGAGCGGGCCGCGCAGAACAAGATGATCCTCGGTCTCTTCATTCCGCTCCAGAACGGTGCATGGACACCCTCGCTCTACCCACGGGGCACCGACTGGACCTTCGACTACAACGCGGAATGCACGGTGCGCGCCGAGGAGATGGGCTTCGATCTCGTGTTCGGGCTCGCCCAGTGGCACGGGGCCGGCGGCCTCGGCGGGGAGATGCGCTTCAGGGAGAACACCCAGGACCCACTGCTCGTCACCGCGGGGCTCGCCGCCCTGACGAGGAACATCATCCTCATCTCCACGGTGCACGTGCTCTATGGCTGGACACCGCTTCTTCTCGCGAAGTACGCCGCCACCCTCGACCACATGTCCGGTGGTCGATGGGGCATGAACATGGTGACGGGCATCAAGCCCGAGGATTTCGAGATGTTCGGCCTCGAGCCTGTCGAGCATGACCTGCGCTACGAGATCGCGGACGAGTTGATGGAGGTGATGAAGAAACTCTGGGAGTCCGCCGAGAACGTCGACCACGACGGGCGTCACTACCGCATGAAGAAGGGCTTCGTCTCACCGAAGCCTCTTCACGGCAGGCCGATACTCGTCAACGCCTCGAGCAGCGGGGCCGGCGTGGGGTTTGCCGCGCGGCACTCCGACCTGTTGTTCATCACTCGACCCGCGGGCAGCGACGTGTACGGACTGTTGAAGGAGCACAACGGACGCATCAAGCAGCAGGCGCTGGAGGCCGGACACACCGTGCGCACCATCATCAACCCGCACGTCATCTGTGCCGACACGGAGAAAGAAGCGAGAGCCCGGAAGCAGGCGTTCATCGACCATGCCGACCCGGTTGCGCTCGACAACTTCTACAGGTTCATCACCGGCGGAGACACGGTGTCCTGGAAGGGGGCCATGAGAGATGACCTTGCGGTCGGGGGCAACATGCAGATGGTGGGAACTCCGGAACAGGTGGTGGAGAAGATGCTGCGGCTCCATGACTGCGGGATCGACGGCATCCAGGTGAACTTCTACGACTATCTCCCCGACCTTGAGTACTTCGGCGAACGCGTGCTGCCGCTCATGAAGGAAGCCGGGCTGCGCAACTGATGCCGGGGAACGTCGACGCACTGCTGCTGCGCGAGTGGCTGCACGACGGGGACGAGATCGCGGTTCTCGACGTGCGCGACGGCGGGCCGTACTCACGCTCGCACATCCTCGTGGCATCGAGCGCACCGCTCGCACAGCTCGAGACCTCCGTGCCCGCACTGGTGCCCCGCAGGTCAACACGAACGGTGCTCGTCGACGACGGTGGCGACGAGGCAGTGCGCGCGGCGGCATTGATGGAGCGGGCCGGTTACACCGACCTGCACGTGCTGGAGGGCGGCAACCCGGCATGGGAGTCGACGGGTTTCCTCCTCTTCTCCGGCAGCGGCATCATCTCCAAGGCGTTCGGCGAGATGGTGGAACACGAACTCGACACCCCGGCCATCGATCCCGAAACCGTCGCAAAGTGGCAGCAGGACGGCACCAGGTTCCACCTGTTCGACTCCCGGCCGATGGCGGAGTACCGAACAGTGAGCCTTCCGGGCGTGCCCGATGCGGTGTACGGGGAGGTCGGGGCGGCGTTCGTGGTGTGCGAGCAGGGACACACCGTCGATGCCGACTCACTGAAGGCTTGGTGCAAGGAGCGGCTCGCCGGGTACAAGGTGCCGAAGTCGTTCGCCGTCCGCGAGGACCTTCCGCTCCTGCCGATCGGCAAGGTGGACAAGCAGGCGCTGAAGCGTCTGCACGGCGGGGGATGAGGTTCGGGCTCAGTCGAGGGTGAAGCGCACGTAGGTCTCGAGGCTGACGGTGTCGAGCAGACCCACCTCCCATGTGAGGTACTGCATCATCGCCTCGGTGACACCCTCCTTGCGTGCCCACGGGGGGTACCACATGTCGTCGGTTGCGCTCAGGAGAAGACCGTCGTCCCCGTCGCCGATCGACTCCGTTGCGAGCCCGGCGCGGCGCCACGCGTTGCGTCCCCCCGACAGCCATGCGACGTCTGTGAACCCGAGTGCGATCGCATCCCCCGCCGCGTACGGCGCGACAGACCCCGAGGTGCAGCAGAACACGGTTCGTCGCGAGTGGTCGAGTCCGGCCGTCGCATCACGCAGACACGAGCGCATGGCGTAGTACGAGCCGGGAATGCGCCCCTGCCGGTACCAGTAGCTCTCGCCCACGTCGACGACGGTGCATGCACCGTCGTCGAGCATCGACGAGAGCTCAGAGGCCGGGACCTCCCTTGCGTCGGGGTGCGGAGGCATGAGTGCCGCACCGACCGTCGGCCCGGATGCAGTCATCATCCGTGCCGCGTCGCGCAGCACCGCCACGTCCCATCCCATCCGTCGCAACCAGTGCGCGGTCATCACGGACTGCACCATGTGCTCATCCACCAGCACAACCCGCGCATGGCGGACCGCCGCGAACGTGTCGGTGGCCTGCACCAGCTGCCCACCGGCTGCATGAGTGCTGCCGGGAACGTGGCCCCGCTCGAAGGCATCGGCCTGGCGCACGTCGAACACGTACGTGGTGCGTGAAGGGTCATCGAGCATGCGCCGCAGGTCGTCACCGTCGATGGTGCGCACCTCGCCACGGCGCAGCACACTGTCGGCCATCTCCTTCGCCGCGGCGACACCGTCGGCGCCGGGTTCGGGCACGATGTTGGAGGCGCCGTGCACCGGGGTGAGGCCGGCCAGCTGCCATCCCATCGTTCCGTTGCGCAGCGCGTACACCGGGTTCGCGAGACCGGCATCGCGGAGGCTCTGTGCACCGATGATCGACCTCGTTCGCCCGGCGCAGTTCACGACCACAGGGACAGTCGGGTCATCGACCTGCTGCGGCACACGGAGCACGAGTTCGGCGCCGGGACAGTCGGCCGCACCGGGGAGGCTCACCGTTCGGTACTCCGCGATCGGCCGGGAGTCGAACAGGTGGAACTTGGTGCCGTCCTGCTGCCACTTCGCAAGGGTGTCGGGATCGATTGCCGGGGTGTCGAGTTCATGTTCCACCATCTCTCCGAAGCCTCTGCACGGCAGACCCATCCTCGTCAACGCCTCGAGCAGCGGGGCGGGTGTCGGATTCGCCGCGCGACACTCCGACCTGCTGTTCATCACGCGTCCCGCTGGTAGTGACGTGTAC
>JBJTFB010000226.1:0-15447 GCA_046093205.1 Acidimicrobiales bacterium | reverse complement strand
GGTCGACCCGTTCGCCTGCTCGCGCATCCTGGTCACCGTCTGAGCGGGAACCCCACGTGATGCGACGAGTCCCCCGCTTGCTCGCCGTCGGGTGCGCACCGGATCGCGATCGAGGCGCGCACTGCGGACGGGAAGAAGACGTCGATCGCGGTGGGTCTGCGGATCGGTGAGTTCGAGAAGGAGTCGAACATCGCCACGCGCCGGATCAGCGCGGCCCTCGTGACGGCCATGCTGGCTGCGCTCTTCCTGCCTGCGGTCACCAACCGTCGCCGTCGCAACGCCTGACACTTCCTGCCCCGGACGGGCGGCGCGGGGTCAGCCCTCCGTGTCGACGAAGATCTGGATGAACCGTGACGCCTTGTCGGCGTCGGCGGGCCGCTTCCTCTCCACGGCCGAACGCACGAGGTCGACAATTCGTCCCACATCGAGGTCGCTGTCGTTCTTCAGTGCCACCAGCTGTGGCTCCAGGGCCACCCAGATCGCCTCCACGTTGCGCAGACGTTCACGCGCCTCCGCATTGGACTTCTCGGCCACGAGGTTGCCGAGGCCCCGTGCGTTCGTGCCGATTGCCGCCAGCAGTTCCGCAACCGAACCGGTCGGGATCGTGGTGGTGGTGACCACCGACGACGTGGTGGTGGTGTCGATGGTGTCGAGGATCGTGGTGCTGCAGGAGGTGAGCAACACCACCGACACGGTGCCGACGGCGAGCAAGCGGGGGACTCGTCGCATCACGTGGGGTTCCCGCTCAGACGGTGACCAGGATGCGCGAGCAGGCGAACGGGTCGACCTGCACCTCGCGGCCCTCGACAGTGACGGTCATGCTGCCGTCGCGCATCACGTCGGTGACGGTTCCTGTGTGGCCCGGGAGCAGGTGCCACTGCTCGAGGAAGTCGAGCATTCCCTCGGTGAACTCGAGTTCCTCTGGGATCCGCGACACGGTGAAGACGGTGCCCTCGCCCACCTTGTTCAGGCGAACGGCATCGGGTGCCTCGTAACCGGACCCGGGAATGGGGTTGCCGTGCGGGCAGGTGGTGGGGTGCCCGAGGAGGCGCACCATCGACTCCTCGACCTCCTGTGACATGACGTGCTCCCACTTGCCGGCCTCCCGGTGAGCAAGGGCCCACGAGAGTCCGAGCACGTCGGTGAGGAAGCGTTCTGCGAGCCGGTGCCGGCGCACGACGCGCACCGCGAGTTCCTGACCCGAGGCGGTGAGCGAGATCACGTTGCCCTCGACCGAGACGAGCCCCTCGTCGGACATGCGGCGGATCATCTCCGACACCGAGGGCCGTGACACGCGAAGACGGTCGGCGATGCGGGCCTGGATGACCTCCACGTTGTCCTCGCGGAGGTCGAAGATGCACTCGCAGTATTCCTCGAACGCGGGATGGTGCTCTCCGGGGTTCGGCATGCGCCCATCCTATTTCCGTGCGCCCGATTCGGGCCCGTCGCACGGTGTGACTATGTTGCGGGAATGGCCGACCACAGGGTGCTGCAGGCGTTCTCCCCGGCCGTGCGCGAGTGGTTCTCCACCTCGTTCCCCGAGCCCACCGCGCCCCAGGTGCAGGGATGGCCCGCCATCGTGGGCGGGGCGCACACGCTCATCTGTGCCCCCACGGGGTCGGGCAAGACCCTCACCGCGTTCATGTCGGCCCTCGACCGTCTCGTCACGTCCGAACCGCCGCCGGACAGACAGCGCACCCGGGTGATCTACGTGTCACCGCTGCGAGCGCTTGCCTTCGACGTGGAGAAGAACTTGCGCGCCCCGCTTGCCGGCATCGCCCTGGCGGCCGAACGTCTCGGTGTGCCGTTCGTGGAACCCACGGTGGCCATGCGCACCGGTGACACCCCCGCCCGCGAGCGACAGGCGCTCGCCCGCCGGCCGCCCGACCTCCTCATCACCACGCCCGAGTCGCTGTATCTCATGCTCACGTCGTCGGTGCGCGACACCCTCGTGAACGTCGACACCGTGATCATCGACGAGATCCATGCGATCGCACCCACGAAGCGCGGCGCGCATCTCATGCTCACGCTCGAGCGGCTCGAGGAGATCACCGCGCGCCCGCCGCAGCGCATCGGTCTGTCGGCCACGCAGCGTCCCATGGAGGAGGTGGCGCGGTTCCTCGGGGGCCAGGAGCCGGTGCACGATGACGGTTCCGTTGCGTGGCAGCCGCGCCCCGTCACCATCGTCGACACCGGCGTCCGCAAGGCGCTGCACATCGACGTGGTGGTGCCGGTGGAGGACATGGCGGATCTCGGACGTGAATCCGCGCCCGGCGAACTGCACAGCGGGCCGGCCACGGCAGCGCTCGCACCCCGCCGCACCAGCATCTGGCCGAGCATCCACCCGCGGATCCTCGAGCAGATCCTCGCGCACCGAAGCACCATCATCTTCTGCAACGCGCGCCGCGCGGCCGAAAGACTCGCCGCCAGCCTGAACGAACTCGCGGCCGAGCAGGGCATCGACGTCGACCCCGACACCGGCGCCGCACGGGGAGAGCTGGTGAAGGCTCACCACGGTTCGCTCGCGCGCGAGCAGCGCGTGCTCATCGAGGACCGTCTGAAGCGCGGCGACCTCCGTGCCATCGTGGCGACGTCGTCACTGGAGCTCGGCATTGACATGGGGGCGGTCGACCTCGTGATCCAGGTGGAGTCACCCGGTGCCGTCAGCCGCGGCCTGCAGCGCATCGGCCGGGCAGGGCACTCCGTGGGCGAACCCAGCACCGGCACCATCTACCCGAAGCACCGTCACGACCTCCTCGAGACGGCGGTGGTGACGCGCGCGATGCTGGACGGCCGCATCGAGTCCACGCGGTACCTGCGAAACCCGCTCGACGTGCTGGCACAGCAGATCGTGGCGCACGCCTCGGTCGGCGGCGAGGTGCCGCTCGCCTCGCTCACCTCCATGGTGAGACGCTGCGCCGCGTTCGCCGACCTGGGCGACGACGTGCTGCACGGCGTGCTCGACCTCCTCTCGGGCCGCTACCCGAGCGAGGAGTTCTCGGAGCTGCGCCCGCGCATCGTGTGGGACCGCATCGCCGGCACCGTGCGCGCCCGGGACGGAGCACAGCGTCTCGCCGTCACGAACGGCGGCACCATCCCCGACCGCGGGCTGTTCGGTGTGTTCCTGCCCGACGGCACACGCGTGGGGGAGCTCGACGAGGAGATGGTGTACGAGTCGCGGCCGGGGGAGACCTTCCTTCTCGGCGCCAGCACCTGGCGCATCGAGGACATCACCTTCGAGCGCGTGGTGGTCACCCCCGCGCCAGGCCAGCCGGGAAAGATGCCGTTCTGGCACGGCGACATGATGGGCCGCCCCGTGGAGCTCGGCCGTGCCCTCGGGGCGTTCGTGCGCGAGACCCGCGCGCTCGCGGCAACCGACCGTGACCGCGCGCATGCGGTGCTGCGCGACGCCCACATGCTGGACGAACTCGCCGCCGCGAACCTGCTTTCGTACGTGGAGGAGCAGGCGCTCGCCACGGGCGTGGTGCCCGATGACCGCACCATCGTGGTGGAACGCTTCCGTGACGAGATCGGTGACTGGCGCGTGTGCATCCACACGCCGTTCGGCACGCCCGTGCACGCACCGTGGGCCATGGCCATCCAGAGCCGCTTCCTCGAGACCCACGGAATGCACCTCGAGACCATGTGGAGCGACGACGGCATCGTGCTGCGTCTGCCCGAGGCCGCCGAGGCGATCGACCCGAACGACTTCGTGATGGACCCCGAGACCGTGCACGACATCATCGTGGCCGCCCTCCCGCAGACGTCGTTGTTTGCCGCCAGGTTCAGGGAATGCGCCGCACGGTCGTTGCTGCTGCCGCGCCGCCGGCCCGACCAGCGCACCCCGTTGTGGCAGCAGCGCCAGCGCGCGGCCGACCTGCTTGCGGTCGCGGCGAAGTACCCGTCCTTCCCGGTGCTGCTCGAGACGAGCCGCGAGTGCCTGCAGGACGTGTTCGACGTGCCGGCACTGTGCGAGGTGCTGTCGCAGGTCCGCTCGCGTGCCGTGCGTCTCGTGCACGTCGACACACCGAAGGCCTCCCCGTTCGCACAGAGTCTCATGTTCAACTGGATCGCGGCGTACATGTACGAGGGCGATGCACCTCTTGCGGAGAGGCGAGCGGCCGCGCTCTCGCTCGACCGCGACCTGCTGAACTCACTGCTCGGGGCCGAGGAACTGCGCGAGCTGCTCGACGCCGGGGTTCTCGCCGACCTCGAACTGGAGCTGCAGTGCCTCACCGACGGAAGGCGGGCACGGTCCGCGGACGAGCTGCACGACGTGCTGCGCCGGGTCGGCGGCCTCGGGGTCGATTCGCTCGCGTTGCGCTGCGAGGGTTTCGACCCTGCATGGGTGGACAGGCTCGTGCACGACCGCCGGGCGTTCGTGACCCTCGTGAACAACACCGAGACCGTGGTGGCCGCGGAGGACGCGGCTCTCTACCGCGACGCGCTCGGGTGCAACCTGCCGCTCGGCCTGCCCGCGGCGTTCACCGAACCCCGGCCCGCGCCGCTTGGCCACCTCGTGGCGCGCTTCGCACGCACGCACGGTCCGTTCACCGCCGCGCAGGCTGCCGCGCACCTTGCGGTGCCGGTGGAACGCGTGGTGGGAGCCCTTGCCGCGCTCGAGAGCGACGGCCGGGTGGTGCGCGGCGAGTTCAGGCCGGGTGGGACCGAACGCGAGTGGGTGGACGTCGAGGTGCTGCGCCAGTTGCGCCGCCGTTCACTCGCCGCCCTGCGCCGCGAGGTGGAACCGGTCGAACAGCAGGCCCTCGCGAGGTTCCTGCCCGCGTGGCACGGCATCACCTCGCCGCAACGCGGCACCGACGCGCTCGTGGGCGCGGTGAACGTGCTGCAGGGTGCGTCGATCGTGGCGTCGTCACTCGAGACCGACGTGCTGCCGCTGCGCGTGCGTGGCTACCGGCAGAGCGACCTGGACGCGCTGTGTGCCGCAGGCGAGGTGGTGTGGGTGGGTGCGGGCGCCATTGGTTCCTCCGACGGCCGCGTGCGCCTCTTCTTCGCCGACCAGTTGCCGCTGCTCGCACGCGCACTCGAGTTCCCCGAACCTCCATCCGGCGAGGTGCACGTGGCCATCCGCGAGGCACTGCGCTCGCGCGGGGCGTTGTTCTTCGCCCAGATCCGTGCGGCGGCACCGCAGGCCACCGATACCGAGGTGCTGTCGGCGCTGTGGGACATGGTGTGGGCGGGCGAGATCACGAACGACACGTTCGCACCGCTGCGTGCGATGCTCTCCGGCGGCCGTGGTGCGGCGAGGTCCGCTGCACGCTCGCCGCGTACCGCACGACCCGGTCGTCTCACGCGCATCGGGCCACCCGCCGGCGCCGGCAGGTGGAGCCTCGTGGCACCGCTCCTCGTCACATCGGCCGCCGCCACCGAGTCAGCGCACGCGCTCGCCCTGCAGATGCTGGAGCGCCACGGCGTCGTCACGCGCGAGGCGGTGCTGGCGGAGGGTCCCGTCGGTGGTTTCGCCTCCGTGTACGGGGTGCTGAAGACGATGGAGGAGCGTGGACAGGTGCGTCGCGGCTACTTCGTGTCGGGCCTCGGTGCCGCGCAGTTTGCTCTTCCCGGTGCGGTCGACAGGCTGCGCGACGTGCGCGACGCGGTGGATGCCGACCTGCACCCGGAGAACGTCCCCGCACCGGTCGTGATGGCGGCAACCGATCCCGCACAGCCCTGGGGTTCCACCATCAACTGGCCGCCCACCACCGGCCGGCCGGTGCGCGGTGCGGGTGCAGTGGTGGTGATCGTCGACGGAGAACCACTTGCGTGGTTCGATGCGGGGTCGCATCACCTCGTCACGTTCCCGTCGACGCGCGCACGCGACGGGTGGGCGGAGGCGCTGGTCACCCTCGTGAAGGACGGCCGCCGCCGCTCGTTGGAGGTGCGCAAGGTGGACGGCGAGGTGCCCCAGGCCGACGACACGGTGGTCGCGATGCTTGAGCGGGTCGGGTTCGCGCGCGGATACCGCGGCTGGGTGCTGCGCGACTGAGCGAACCGTTCAGGTCCGCGGGTCGGCGCCCACCGAGCGCAGGCCGGCCCAGGCGAGGCCGGCAATGGCGTTGCCCACGCGCTCGGCGTCGAACTTCGCGTGCTGGGCGATGAGGTGACGGCTCACGGCCTCGGCCATCCCGACGAGCCCGAGCGCGAACGTGCGCTGGTCCTCGGCCGAGACGGGGGCGGTGATGAACGGTGCGATGGCCGCCGCCGCGGCATCCTCGAAATGCTTCACGATGTCGGCGAACTCCTCGTCCACGCGTCCGCTGCTTTCGAACACGAGGGAGAACGCATCCCTGTTCGCATCCACCCACGTGAAGTAGGCGACCATGCCGTTCACCGTCTTCTGCCGGCCGTTGTCACCGGCCGCCGCGGCCGCGCGGGTGACGTGGTTGACGAGGTCGCGACCCACATGGTCGAGCAGCTCGAGGTACAGCGCCCGCTTGGAGTCGAAGTACTGGTACAGCACCGGCTTCGTGACGCCGAGCTGCTCGGCGATGTCGTTCATCGAGGTGTTGTGGTAGCCGGCACGGGCGAACGCCTGCAGTGCGACGGCAAGGATCTGCTCGCGCCGCTCTGTCGCGCTCACAGTCCGCGCTCCGCGTCCTCGCGCTCGGCGGCCTTCACCGCGTAGCCGAGCACGATCGACGGGGCAAGGAGGATGCACCCGGCAACAAGGCTCACAGTGACCGCCGTGACGATCGGGCCCGCGAACCCGAACGCGAACGCCATGACGAACAGTGACATCGCGAGGGCCATGAGGAGCCAGCCCACGCGGTTGGCGAGAAGTGTCCATCTGGCCACCTGTGCCCTGCGTCGGCGCACCGGATCGTCCATGCCGGACAGCGTAGGTGTCAGAACACCGCCGGCAACAGGCCCGACACGCTCTCGAACGCGAAGAAGAGGCTCACCGCGAAGAGAGGAAGCCATGCGGTCCACACGGCGGCGTTGCGCACGAGCACCCGCGCATTGCGCCGCACCAACGGGCGCGACAACCGGCGCGCGCCGACCCACAGCAGGATGCACGCCCCGGCCCACAGACCAGTGGGCACGATGCTCGACGGGTCGTGGAACCAGCCCGGCGTCTCGCCCACGGTGTCCACCGACACCCCGTCGATCGTTGCGTCAGTGCCCTCCACGACGGCAACGGGGGTGGCGCGCAACGGTGAGTGGAGCGACACGAGCTCCCCGCGCACGATGAGCCTGTCCTTCGAGGTCCACTTCGGGTGGCAGGTGACGAGCGTGAGGATGGCACTGGACGGGTCGTCGGTGCGGATCACGCTGACCTCGTTCGCCGACACGACCCTGGAACCCGTGACCCTGTAGGTGAACGTGCCCTGTTGCGTGGTGAAGATGATCTCGTCACCCCTCTGCAGCATGTCGAGGTGCTCGAACGGCCCGCCGAAGCTCTCGCGGTGGCCGGCGATGGCGACGTTGCCGAGTTGCCCGGGCAGGGGTGAGCCCGCGAACACGCCGGGGCCGCGCTCGAGCTGTTCGAGTTTCGCCCCTGCCACCAGCCACGCGTTCACATCGATCACCGGGATGTTGATCTTGCCGATGGCATCACCGACGAGCGGCAGCTCGGGAACCTGCGACGAGTAGTTGCGGGTTCTCGTCACCGTCTCCTCGAACTTCTGCTCGAGATCGCGCTGGTCGGCCTGCTGGCGTATGCCGGTGCCCCACACCCGGTAGCCGACGAACGCAAGCAGCAGCAGACCGGCCACCAGGAGGAACCGACCGATGCGCTCCACGGGACCACGTCGCGTGTCCGGTGGTGGGGTGCCGCCGCCCGGCATGTCGTCGGTGAGCGTCTGCATCGCAGTTGAACCTACTCGCGCGCTCCGTTCGCATGCGGGCGGGGGACGCGTGGGGGCGGAACGTCCCTGTCGCACTAGCGTCACTTTCGATGGACGCCGCAGTCGACCTGAGGGGAGTCGTGGCGGTCCTCGGTGGTTTCCCGGCCCTCGCAGGGGCCGACCTTCGGGTGGAGCGCGGTGAGACGGTGCTGCTGCGCGGGCCGAACGGCGCCGGCAAGACGAGTCTGCTGCGGGTGTGCGCGGGTCTTCTGCCGGTCGAACGCGGCGGAGGCACCGTGCTCGGGATGGACATCACGGCCGACAGGGATGGCATCCGTCGTCGGGTCGGCCTGCTCGGCCATTCGAACGGTCTGTACCTCGACCTGACGGCGGAGCAGAACGTGCGGTTCTGGGCGGGGACAGTCGGTGCGGGTGACGACGAGGTGGCCCTCGCGATGTCTCGCATGCGTCTCGACGGACGGCTCTCCTCGGTGCGGGCCGGACGGATGTCGGCCGGGCAACGTCGCCGTTGCGCGCTCGCCGCTCTCATCGTGCGGCGTGCGGAACTGTGGCTGCTGGACGAGCCGCACGCGGGTCTCGACTCAGCCGGCCGTGACGAGATCGATGCCGTGCTGCGCGAGGCGGTGCGCTCGGGTGCCACCGTGATCGTCTCTTCACACGAGCTCGAGCGCGCCGCTTCCCTGGCGTCACGCGTCCTCGTGGTCGACGGGGGCACCGTGCGCGAGGAAGGGCCGCAGCGATGAGGCACGGCACCGCGCCCGCACGCCCCGCGATAGCGGCCGCCGTGGCCCGGAAGGACCTCCAGGTGGAGCGCGGGAGCCGCGTGGTGACGAACCAGGTCGCGCCGTTCGCCCTCGTGGTGATGGTGATGTTCGCGTTCGCCCTCGACAACGAGGGAATCCTGCAGCGTGTTGCCCCCGGGCTCGTGTGGCTCGCGACCCTGTTCAGCATGCTGGTGGTGGTGCAGCGCAGTTTCGCCGTGGAGTCCGCCGACGGGGCTCTCGATGCCCTGCGCGTGGCCGGGGTCGACCCCGCCGCGATCTTTCTCGGCAAGTCGGTTGCCTTGATGGTGCAATTGTTCGCTCTCGAGACAGTGCTCGTCGCGGCGGCATTCGTTCTCTACGGGGTGGAACCGACCGCCATGGGATGGCTGGAGGCGTTCGTCACCATGGTCGCCGCGACTGTCGGGCTGGGCTTCGTGGGTACCCTGTATGGCGGTCTCGCTGCCGGTGCGAGGGGCCGCGAGACTTTGCTCCCGCTGCTGCTCCTGCCGGTCGTGGCACCCGTCCTCATCGGCGCGACCCGCGCCACCGAGGCGGCCTTCGGAAGTGGCGGAGCCACCGTCGCCGAGGGGTGGCCGTGGATCGGCCTCCTCGCGGTGTTCGCGGTGGTGTTCGGCGCGGCCGGGTCGGTCGCGTTCGGGCCGCTGGTCGACGAGTAGGGCGCACACGCACATCGAGAGACCCCCGACGAGATGACCCGCCCATGACCGAGACGCACACCGCGACCGATGCCTCCACCGGCACGCGTGCCACGCGACGGCTGGGGTCCGCCGTGGTCGTTCTCTCCGTTCTTCTCGCGATGAGCGCGCTGTGGTGGTCGGCCGAGGATGTCGTGCAGGGCAGCACGGTCCGCATCATGTACGTGCACGTCCCCAGCATCTGGGTGGCGTACATGGCGTTCTTCCTCACGGCCGCGTGCTCGGCGGCGTACCTCTCCGGCCGCAACCGTTCGCTGGCGTGGGACAGGGTGGCCGGTGCCAGCGGGGAGATAGGCGTCCTCTTCGTCGCGGTGTCACTCGTGACGGGGAGCCTGTGGGGCCGTCTGACATGGGGCACCTACTGGGTGTGGGACGCACGGCTCACCAGCACGGCGTTCCTCTTCATCACCTACATCGGGTACCTCGCGGTCCGTCGGCTCGACGGCACGATGCGCCAGCGCGCACGACGCTCGGCCGTGCTCGCGCTGCTCGCCGTTCTCGAGATCCCGCTCGTGCACTTCAGCGTGCGCCTGTGGCGTTCGCTCCACCAGGAGGCCTCGGTCGCCGACCCGAACGCGCAGGTGAAACTCGACGGGCTGATGCTCTTCACGCTCTTCCTCGGGCTCGTGACCTTCACGGCGCTGTTCGTGTGGCTGTTGCTGCACCGCCAGCGCGTGATCCATCTCGAGGACACCGTCGCCGGCCGCGGTCTCGACGACGCGATTGAGGCACGCCGCAGCGAGGCGGGGTCAAAGTGATGGAGCATGCGACCTTCATCATCGGCAGCTGGGTGATCACCGTGGCCGCCGTCGTGTCGTACGCGCTGTGGGTGGTGCGCCGCGGGCGCACACTTGCGCAACGGGCGACGCACGAGGAGATGCCGTGGACCTGACCCCCCGGACCGGCGGCAGCGACCCACTGCCGCGTCGGAAGCGCCGCTGGGCCCCGGTTGTCATCGTGGTGCTGGCGCTCGTGGCGGGTGGTGTCGTCGTCACGCAGTTCCTCACGAGCGCAATCGACTATTACTGCAACGTCGACGAGGTGGGGGTGCGGCAGGGATGCGACACCGACCGCCGCATCCGCGTGCAGGGAGTGGTGAGAAAGGACAGCGTCCGGAAGTCCGACGGTGCCACCGCGTTCGAGTTGACCTGGCACGACCGGACCGTGGAGGTGCGCTACCTCGGCGACCCCGGCGGGGTCTTCCAGGAATGCATCGCAGTGGTGGCCCACGGCCGCGTGCGCAACGGTGTCCTCGACAGTGACCGCATCGAGGTGAAGCACTCGAACGAGTACGTGGAGAAGAACGAGACCCGCTTCGACGAGGCGGACGACGAGGCCGCGGCGTGCTCGCTGTCGGAGGGCTAGCGGGCCCGCTCGGGAGGGCGGCACTTCTCGTCGGGCTGGTGGGGGCCGTCTTCGGGTTCCTTGCCGCCGTCGTCGGCACGCGGCGCCGCGACCCTGGGGTGATGCGTCTCGCGCCCCGCTTTGCGGTAGTCACGGGGGTCTCCTCTGTCGCTGCGTTCGCGTGCATGGAGTGGGCGATGATCACGCGGGACTTCTCGCTTGCCTACGTGCAGAAGGTGGGCTCCCGGAGCACCCCTGCCCTGTACAACTTCGCGGCCGTGTGGAGTGCGCTCGAGGGCTCCATCCTCATGTGGCTTCTCGTTCTCACCCTGCTCACCGTCGGCGTCGCATGGAAGTACCGCGCGAAGCTGGACGACCCCATGGTCGGCTGGGCGATGGCCACGCTGTTCTTCGTCGGGGCGTTCTTCTTCGTGCTCACGCTCGGGCCGGCCGACCCGTTCGCCGGGGGACCCGCCGGCGTCCTCGACGGTCCGGGGCCCAACCCGTTGCTGCAGAACCACATCCTCGTGATGTTCCACCCGCCGGTGCTCTACATCGGTTACGTCGGGTTCACGGTGCCGTTCGCGTTCGCGATCGGCGCTCTCGTCACGGGCCGCGTGGGCGAGGGATGGCTGCTCGAGACCAGAAGGTGGGCGCTGCTGTCGTGGGGGTTCCTCACGTTCGGCATCGTTCTCGGCAGCTGGTGGAGCTACGAGGTGCTCGGCTGGGGCGGGGTGTGGGCATGGGACCCGGTGGAGAACGCGTCGTTCATCCCGTGGCTCACCGGCACCGCGTACATCCACTGGGTGCTCGTTCAGGAGCGCCTCGGGATGCTGCGGGTGTGGAACCTCTCGTTGCTCGTCGCCACGTTCAGCCTCACGATCCTCGGCACGTTCCTCACGCGGTCGGGGGTGCTGAACAGTGTGCATGCCTTCAGCGACAGCAACATCGGCCCGTACCTGCTCACCTTCTTCGCGGTGGTTGTACTCGTGTCGGTGGTTCTCATCGGGTGGCGCGGCGACCTGCTGCGTTCTCCCGGCACCATCGACTCGCCCGTGTCCCGTGAGGGCGCCTTCCTCGCGAACAACGTGGTGTTCAGCGTGTTCGCGTTCGTGGTCCTGCTCGGCACCGTGTTCCCGCTGGTGGTAGAGGCGCTGCAGGACCGCCAGCTCGTTGTCGGCGAGCCGTTCTTCGACCGGCTCGGGGTTCCCGTGGGTCTCACCATGCTGTTTCTCATGTGCATCGCCCCCGTTCTCCCGTGGCGGAAGGCCTCGGGGGAGCTGCTCTCGCAGCGACTCTTCTGGCCGGCCTGGGGCGGCACCCTCGCCCTGCTCGGTTCGGTGCTCGCCGGGGCATCGGGCATCGCACCGCTCCTCACCTTCTTCCTCGGCGGCTTCGCCGGTGGCGCCGCTCTTCGCCAGCTCGTGCTCGCCACGAGGCGACAGGGCTGGCGCGGCCTCGTCGGCCGTGCGAACGGCGGCATGGTCGTGCACATCGGCGTGATCCTCATCGCCGTCGCGCTGGCCGCGTCCAACAGCCACACCCGCAGCCAGGAGCTGAACCTCGTGCAGGGCAAGCCGGCAGTGTGGGCGGGTCACACCTTCGAGCTGACGGGGTTCCGGCGCACGGTCGACGACAGACAGACCAAGGTGTCGGCGGTGGTGCTCGTCGACGGGACGGAGCGCGCGCCGGCACTCACGAAGTTCGTGAAGATGGGCCAGAACATCGGCACACCGTCCGTGCTGACGACGCTCACGAAGGACATCTACGTCACCCTCGAGTCCCCGGTGCGCATGGATTCGGGGGAGGCGCGCATCAAGGTGTTCGTCAAGCCGATGATCGTGTGGATCTGGATCGGTGGCGGACTGATGCTGGTTGGCACGCTGCTCGCGATGTTCCCCGGCCGTCGCCGGAGGCCCACGGACCCCGTGTCCGCGCCCGTTCCCGTCACCCCTCGCGCGGGGGGCGGGAAGTGAGCCCGCGCCGCGCCCCCGTCGTCGCCGCGGCGGTGGGTGCCGTGATGCTCGGGCTCCTCGTGCTGCTCGCGGTGGCCGAGCCCGCGACCGACTCCGCATCCTCGCCGTTGCTCGGCCGTCCCGCGCCGACGGTGGTGTCCGAGACGCTCGAGGGCCGCCCGTTCGATCTTGCACGCCGCAAGGGCAGTTGGGTGGTGCTCAACTTCTTCAACTCCACCTGCGTGCCGTGCCGCAACGAGCACCCGAACCTCGTTGCTTTCGCGGAGGCGCAGGAGAAGGCAGACGATCCGGTCGAGCTGTACACGGTCGTGAACGACGACTCCGACACGGCTGTCACGGCGTTCTTCGAGTCGAACGGCGGTGACTGGCCGCGTGTCCGTGACGACGACGGCGCGGTCGCGGTGGCATTCGGCGTGGCCAAGGTGCCCGAGACATGGGTGATCGACCCCAACGGGTTCGTGCGGCTCCGTGTGGTGGGGGAGATCTCGCGCGGCTTCCTGGAACAGCGCGTCGACGAGATGCGTGCCGCCGATGCGGGGGCGTCGTGAGCACCCTCGCCCGCCGTCTGAAGTCGTGGCCGTCGTGGATGGTGATGCTCCTCACCGTGGTGGTGCTCCTCACCGTCGGGGGCACCCGTGACAACGGACCGCTGACGCAGAGCGAACGGATCGACGCAATCTCGCGACGTGTGGCCTGTCCCACTTGTGACGGCGAGAGTGTCTACGCGTCGCGGGCCCCCGCGGCCGAGGCCATCCGCAACCAGATCGCGCGCGAGGTGGCCGCCGCCCAGCTCGACGACGACCGGATCATCGCCGGCATCGCCGCGTCATTCAACGCCAGGGTGCTGCTGGTGCCGCGGGCGACCGGGCTCGACGCTCTGGTGTGGGTGCTGCCGGTGTTCGCTGCCGTCTGCGCGGTCACGGGCCTCGGGTTCGCGTTCCGTCGCTGGCGACACGACCCGTCGCAGCCGACCGCCGAGGACGTCGCACTGGTCGAGGCGCTGCTCGATGAGGACGATCTGCCGTGAGTGACATCAGCGACGGCCCGACGGTCGGTGAGCGCCCCGAGCGCGAGATTCTCACCGAGCAGCTCGACTTCCTGCTCGACTCCCTGCGCGATCTCGACCGCGAGCTCGAGGCGGGGGACATCGAACCCGAAGACCATGCCGCACTCCGTGCCGACTACACCGCACGGGCGGCCGCGATCGCCCGCCAACTGTCGGGAACCGAGATCGACCGGCCCGACGAGACCCCGCCGCTGCGCCGTCCACGCTGGCGGGGCATCGTGGCGGTTCTGGTGGTGGTCGCACTGGCGGCGGGCAGCGGGTTCCTCGTGGCGGCATCCGCAGGCCAGAGACTGCCGGGGGAGAGCCTCTCCGGGGGGATCGAGCAGAGCACCGCGAACCGGTTGTCCACCGCGCGCCAGCTGTATTTCAGCGACCCCGAGCGCGCGATCGAGCTCTACACCGAGGTGCTGCGCACGGACCCGGACAACGTGGAGGCACTGACGTACCGCGCATGGATCGTTGCGCTAACCGCACGGAACGCAACGGGGCAGATACGTGACATCGCGTACGCGACCGTCGTCGCCGACCTCATGAAAGCGCGCTCCGTCGACCCGTCGTACCCCGATGCGGCCTGTTTCCTCGGAATCGTGTGGTTCCGCTTCATGAACGATGCGGCGAAGGCGAAGCCGCAGATCGACGAGTGCACGGCGAACGACCCGCCGCAGGAGGTCCGCCAGTTCGTCGAGGGGATCGGGGCCGAGATCGGGGCGGCACTCGGGGGGGAGTGAGCAGCCGGCCGGCGGGTCGACAAGCTCGGCGCGCACGAAACGGCCGTTCTCCCGGTGCACCACGAACATCGCGGCCTTGCGCAGTGCTCCCCTCGACCCGACGAGTTCGAGACCGCGACGTACGAGCGCGTCCATCACCGCCGGGATCACGTCGCCGTGACTGCAGCACACGGTGCCGTCGGGTGCCTCCTCGAGCATCGCAAGGGTGCGCTCGAACGGGGTGTCCTCGTCCAGGGTGGGTTCCACGCGGAGCTCCAGTTCGAAGCAGTCCGCGAGGGGCTGCACGGTCTCGCGACAGCGCAGGCGGGGGCTCGAGAGCACCGCAACCGGGGTGTCGCCGCTCCATTCCTCCCCGATGGTGAGAGCCTGTGCGCGGCCATCGTCCGACAGGGGCCGGTCATTGTCGGTTCCGGTCCATGTGGAGCGGCTCACTGCCTTCGCGTGACGGATGAGATAGATCGCCATGTGCCCACCGTAACCGTCGCGACTGCACCGGCGGCAGGGCAGACTCTGCACGTGGGATTCTTCGAACGCAACCGCAGGGAAGTCATCGAGATGGGGTACGACGGCGACCGTCTGCCCCCGGGTCAGTACCTCACCGACCGTTTCCCGGTTCTTCACGTCGGCGATGTGCCCACGTACGCACCCGGCGAGTGGAGCCTGTCGGTGTCCGGTCTTGTCGATCGGCCGTACACGATGACGTTCGAGGAACTCACGTCGATGCCGAGCATCACCCTCACCACCGACATTCATTGCGTCACCAAGTGGTCAAAGTTTGACACGGTGTGGCGTGGCGTTCGCGTGGTCGACATCCTCGCGCGTGCGGGCGTGCAGCAGTCCGCCACGCACCTCATGGGGCACGCAGAGTTCGGCTACACGGCGAACATGCCGCTGCCCGACGCCGTGCGAGACGAGTGCCTGGTTTCGTGTGAGTTCGACGTCAAGCCGCTCGAGCCGATACACTGTGGCCCGGTGCGCATGATGGTGCCCCATCTGTACTTCTGGAAGTCTCCGAAGTGGCTGCGCG
>JBJTFB010000225.1:0-2702 GCA_046093205.1 Acidimicrobiales bacterium | reverse complement strand
TACGCCTGCAGCGGCATCTCGCACTCGACTCCCGGCGGCACGTAGATGAACGACCCGCCCGACCACACGGCCGTGTTCAGCGCCGAGAACTTGTTGTCACCGGGCGGGATGACGGTGCCGAAGTACTGCTTCACGAGGTCGGGGTACTCGCGAAGCGCGGTGTCCATGTCGCAGAAGAGGATGCCCTGCTTCTCGAGGTCCTCGCGGTTGCGGTGGAACACCACCTCGGACTCGTACTGCGCGGTGACACCGGCGAGGTACTTGCGCTCCGCCTCGGGGATGCCGAGCTTCTCGTACGTCCTCTTCATCTCCTCGGGGAGGGCCTCCCACTCGTCGACCTGCTCGGTGGCGGGACGGAGGTAGTAGTAGATGTCCTGGAAGTCGATGTCGGGCATGTTGTCGGCGAACCACTTGGCCATCGGCTTGCGGTCGAAGATGCCGAGGCTGCGCAGGCGGAAGGCGGTCATCCACTTGGGCTCGCCCTTCCACCAGCTGATCTGCTCGACGACGCCCTGGTTCAGGCCCTTCACCGGGTCGAAGGCGTACTCCACCTCGTCGCTCCAGCCCAGGCTGTACTTCGAGAGGTCAAGATCGAACGTGCTCACGGTGTCTCCTCGCGGGGTGCTCGTCGGGGGATTTGCACTACCCACATAGTACAAATACCCGGGCCTGTTCCGACAGGCTCCGGGCGGGTTCCGTGGCCCGTCCGGCCCGCGCCCCACCGATAGCGTCCACCGTCCGTATGGAACGCTTCGGCCTGGTCGGCCTCCCGAACGCAGGCAAGTCCTCCCTCTACAACGCCCTCACCGGCGGCGGTGCCCTGGCGGCCCCCTATGCCTTCGCCACGAAGGACCCGAACATCGGGGTGGCCCAGGTGCCCGACCCCCGCCTCGAGGCACTCTCCGTGATGTCGAAGACGAAGAAGACCGTGCACGCGAGCGTGCAGGTGGTGGACATCGGCGGCCTCGTGGAGGGCGCCAGCAAGGGCGAGGGTCTCGGCAACAAGTTCCTCTCGAACATCCGCGAGGTCGACGCGATCGTGTTCGTGCTGCGCGCGTTCAAGGATGACGACGTGCCCGGCCCCGACGACCCGCTCGAGCACCTGCGCGTGGTGGAGGTGGAACTGGCGCTCGCCGACCTCGAGACCGTGGAGAAGCGGCTGAAAACGGCCTCGAAGGCCGCGCGTGTCGACAAGAACGCGGGCGAGGAGGCCGAGGCCATGCAGCGCGCCTACGACGTGCTCGCCGAGGGCATCCCGATCTACCGCAGCAACCTCTCGAAGGACGACCGCGAGGCGCTCGCACCGCACTTCCTGCTGACCAACCGCCCCGTTCTGGCGGTGGTGAACGTGGGCGAGAACGAGCTCGACCGCATCCCGGGCGAGGTGGCGCGCGTGCGCGCCGAGATGTGCCCGCCCGGCATCACCGCCGACATCGAGGTGATCGGCATGAGCGTGCAGATCGAGGCCGAGGCCGCCCAGCTGGACGAGGCGGACCGCAAGGAGATGCTGGAGGCACTCGGCCTCGGCGACGGTGCGCTCGCCACCATGGTTCGCAGCGCGTACCACCTGCTCGGCCTTCGCACGTACTTCACCACGGGCGAGAAGGAGACCCGCGCGTGGACGTTCCGCGCCGGCTCGAAGGCACCCGAGTGCGCCGGCCGCATCCACACCGACTTCCAGCGCGGCTTCATCCGTGCAGAGGTCATCGAGTGCGACGAACTGCTGGCGATCGGCAGCTGGACCAAGGCGAAGGAACTCGGCAAGGTGCGCCTCGAGGGCAAGGACTACGAGTTCAAGGACGGCGACGTCACGGAGTTCCGCTTCAACGTCTGAGGCGCCTACTCATTTCTTCTTCGCGTTCCTGATCACCGCGGCACCTGCGGGGTCGACGAGGATGCCGTGCGTGTGCAGGTTGTGGGCGTGCCCGAGCACGTGCAGCGAATGCGCCGTCCACATGGAATCGGTGATGCCCATGCGGTCCTCGGCCTGGTTCACTGCCTGCTTGGCGAGCTTCAGTCCCATCGGCGGTCGCTGCGCGATGCGCTGCGCGAGCTCGAGGGTGGCGGACTCCAGTTCGCCGAGCGGCACCACGCGGTTCACCATTCCGATTGCATGCGCCTCGGCGGCGGTGATGTCGTCCCCGGTGAACAGCCATTCCTTCGCGCGGCGCGAGCCCACCTCGAACGGGTGACGGAAGTACTCAACCCCGTTCACGCCGAACGCCACCACGGGGTCACTGAACGTCGCCTCCTCGCTCGCAACAACAAGGTCGCACGGCCACACCAACATGAGACCGCCGGCGATCACGCGTCCCTGCACCTGGGCGATTGTGGGCTTGGGGATGTTGCGCCACCGCTCGCACAGCCCCACGAAGATCTCGCGCTCGGTGGCCCACCAGCCCTCGATGCCCGGCAGGCCGAAGCCGCCGCAGCAGCCGCGCGGGCCGGCGGCATCGACGGTGAGCGGGCTGGAGAGGTCGTGACCCGAGGAGAAGTCGGGGCCCTCGGCCGCGAGGATCACCACGGCCACGGAGTCATCGGCGGCCGCCCGCGAGAAGGCATCGTCGAGTGCGTACAGCAGCTCGCCGTTCTGGGCGTTGCGCTTGTCGGGCCTGTTCAGCACGATGCGTGCGATGCGGTCGGCGGGAGTCTCGTAACGGATGAGGTCGCTCATGCACGCTGACCGTAGCCCCGCCGTGGTG
>JBJTFB010000224.1:0-3420 GCA_046093205.1 Acidimicrobiales bacterium | reverse complement strand
TCGTGCTGAACTTCACACCGATCCCGTTGCCCACCGAGTACTCGAGCAGTTCGAAGAAGTCGCGGCGCACCATCGGCTCGCCACCACCGATGTTGATGTAGAACACCTGCAGGTCGCGCAGTTCGTCGAGCACCCGCTTGGCCTCGGCGGTCGAGAGTTCCCGGTCGTCACGCTGTCCGCTCGACGACAGGCAGTGCACGCACTGCAGGTTGCAGGCGTAGGTGAGTTCCCAGGTGAGGCAGATCGGGGCGTCGAGCCCCGACTTCATCTGCTCAACCAGCGACGACGCGCTCACGCACGATCTCCGATCTCTGCAACGAGTCGAGCGCGGCCACGAACTCGCGTCGACGTTCGGGGGCGATGCCACAGGCGTCGAGGGTGGTGGCCACGTCGCGGTGCGCGCCCAGTTCGTTCACCACGCGCACCACGTCGGGGTGCTTCAGGAAGATCAGTCGGCGGTTGCCGTAGTGGTAGGCCAACGCTCCGAACGGCTCGGGGCGAACCGCCACCTGGGGATGCAGTTCGAGCGCCGAGTCGAGCGCGACCGGCGACGCGGTCACCGGGGTCACCGGATCAGTAGACGCCGCACATGCCATCGATGCTGATCTCCTCGACGAGGAGTTCGCTCTCGATGACGGCCGAGGGGGCGGCGGTCGCGGTGGTGGTCGCGGCGACGTCGCCGGTCTCGGCGACGCTGTCGGTCTCGGCGACGGTGGTGGGGGCGGTCGGGCTCTCCATGCGCTGAAGCGTACAACGCCCCCGTTCGACACCGACTACCGTTCTCGGAAGTGGCGGTTTCCGTGGGGATTCCGCCCCGAGATGTTCAGGGGGAATCATGAAGACGTCGGCCGCCATCCTGTGGGAGACCAATGCGCCGTGGAGCGTCGAGGAGATCGAACTCGACGATCCCCAGCCCGGCGAGGTCCTGGTCGAGATGAAGGCGTCGGGCATGTGCCACAGCGACGAGCACCTCGTCACCGGCGACCTGCCCTTCGCGCTTCCCATCATCGGGGGACACGAGGGTGCGGGCATCGTGCGCAAGGTGGGCGACGGCGTCAGCTGGCTCGCCCCCGGCGATCACGTGGGGTTCGGGTTCATCCCCTCGTGCGGTCGTTGTCGCAGTTGTTCGACCGGCCACCAGAACCTGTGCGACCTCGGCGCCCTCATGGGCGGGGGGCGGCAGATCACCGACGGGGGAGCACGGCATCACGCGCGCGGTCAGGACCTCGGCCTCATGTGCCTTCTCGGCACGTTCGCCAAGCACACGGTCGTCAACGAGGCGTCGTGCATCAAGGTCGACGACGATCTGCCCCTCGACAAGGTGTGCCTGCTGGGTTGCGGCGTGGTGACCGGTTGGGGCTCGGCCGTGTACGCGGCCGAAACCAAGCCCGGCGACACGGTCGTCGTCGTCGGCGTGGGTGGCATCGGTGCCAACGCGATCCAAGGCGCCAAGTTGGCCGGCGCCAAGCGCATCGTGGCCATCGACCCCATCGAGTTCAAGCGCGAGAAAGCCATGGAGTTCGGTGCGACACACACCGCCAAGAGCATGACCGAAGCGGTCGAGCTCCTGCAGGAGATCACCTGGGGCACGATGGCCAACAAGGTCATCATGACCATGGGCGTCGGCCAGGGTTCGGTGATGCACGAGGCCATGGCCCTGGCCGCCAAGCGGGGTCGCGTGGTGGTCACCAACATCCACCCCGCGCTCGAGATGGGGGCCAGCATGAACATGCTCGACATCACCCTCATGGAGAAGCAGGTCGTCGGTTCGCTGTTCGGTTCGGGTAACCCGCGCGCCGACATCCCCAAACTCGCCGGCCTGTACCGCGAGGGGCAACTCGACCTCGACGGCCTGGTCACCCGCACCTACCCGCTCGAGGGCGTCAACGACGGGTACGAGGCCATGCGCAAGGGCGAGAACATCCGCGGCGTGCTCGTTTACTGAGCCCCCTTTCGCCCCGAGGGGCCGATCCGATTAGCGTTCGTCCCGGGGACGAAGGTCGTCCCGCAGGGGGTGTCGCAACCATGTCCGGAATCCGCAAGTCCAAGGCCGCCGTTCTCTGGGGTCTCAACCAGGCATGGAAGATCGAGGAGATCGAGATCCACCCGCCCAAGACCGGTGAGGTGTTGGTGCACTGGAAGGCCGCCGGCCTCTGCCACAGCGACGAGCACCTCGTCACCGGCGACCTCGAGGGTGCCACTGCCCCGCTGCCCACCATCGGCGGGCACGAGGGTGCGGGCGTGGTGCTGGAAGTCGGCCCCGGTGTGTTCAGCGTGGCCCCCGGCGACCACGTGGTGTTCGGCTTCATTCCGGCCTGCGGTCGCTGCCCCAGCTGTTCGGCTGGCCACAGCAACCTCTGCGACCTCGGCGCCATCACCGCCACGGGCATGCAGCTCAGCGACGGCACCTCGCGTCACCACGACAAGGACGGCAACGACCTCACGCTCGCCATCGGCGCGCTCGGCACCTTCGCCCACCACACCGTGGTGCACGAGGCCAGCTGCATCAAGATCGACAAGGACCTGCCCCTCGACAGGGCCTGCCTGCTGGGCTGCGGCGTCGTGACGGGTTGGGGCTCGGCGGGCTATGCGGCCGACGTGAAGCCCGGCGACACGGTGGCCGTGGTGGGCTGTGGCGGCATCGGCAGCAACGCCATCCAGGGCGCCAAGATGGCCGGCGCTGCAGTCATCGCCGCCATCGACCCGGTGGAGTTCAAGCGTGAGAAGGCGATGGAGTTCGGTGCCACCCACACCCATGCCAGCATCCAGGACGCACTGGCCGCGCTGGGCGAGACCACCTGGAGCCGTGGCTTCGACAAGGTCATCATGACCTGCGGCGTCGGCAACGGCGACGTGCTGGGCGAGGCCTTCTGGCTGGGCGGCAAGCGCAGCAAGATCGTCGTCACCAACATCCACCCGGTGGGCGAGGCCAGCATCGCCATCCCCGCCGTGTTCCTCACCGTGTTTGAGAAGCAGCTGATCGGTTCACTGTTCGGCTCGGGTAACCCGCGCAAGGACATCCCGCGTCTGCTCGAGCTGTACACCCAGGGCCAGCTCGACCTCGACGGCCTGGTCACCAGGACGTACCCGCTCGAGGGCATCAACGAGGGCTACGCCGACATGAACAGCGGCAAGAACATCCGCGGCGTACTCGTGTACGAGCACTGACATGCAGTGCCGTGCAGCCGTGCTCCACGGGGTGGGACAGCAGTGGCAGATCGAGACCATCACGGTCGACCCGCCCAAGGCGGGCGAGGTGTTGGTGCACTGGAAGGTGGCTGGGTTGTGCCACAGCGACGAGCACTTCGTCACCGGCGACATGGTGCCGCCGGCCGAGGCGTTGGCCGCTGCGGGCCGTCCGCCGGTCTTCCCGGTGATCGCCGGTCACGAGGGTTCGGGTGTGGTGGTGGAGGTCGGCCC
>JBJTFB010000223.1:0-10904 GCA_046093205.1 Acidimicrobiales bacterium | reverse complement strand
ACCCCGCGAGTAGCCTCGGCCCGTGCCCCCCGAGCCCCGTTCTGCCCGCCGGTTCGCCGGGAAAAATGTGGCGGACACCCGTCATGGGGCATGCCGTCCCGACGCTGTGCAGGGCATGGCGGAACATTCGTCCCACGGTGCCCCGCGGCGCATGCGTGCCCTCGTGGCCGCGGCCCTCGGTGTCGCCTCGCTACTCGTGGTGGTGCCGGTGTCGCCCGCCTCGGCGTCGGCGTCCCGCTGGCTGGTGATGCGCACCGACGGCAGCACGTACACCACCGAGCTCACCTCCGCCGCCGCGGACAGTCTCCGCAACTCCGCCGGCATCCGGTTCGTGGAGGCCGACTCCCCGGTCGACCTCGGTGACGGTGCGCTCTCCACCGCTGATTCCGTCGCGGGTCTCGAGGCACCCGAGGGTGTCGACGCCGGCGACGCCGTGCCCGGCCGTTTCATCGTGTCGTTCCGCAGTGCGTCCGCCGCACGCGTCGCGTCGCGCAACGTGGGCGACGGGCTCATCGCCGCGTTCTCCAGCGCCATCGACGGTTTCGTCGCCGACCTCGACCCCACCGAGTACGAGTCGCTCTCCTCGAACCCCGACGTTCTCGCCATCGAACCCGACCGCGTGGTGGAGCTCGACGTCGACCAGTCGGGTGCAACGTGGGGTCTCGACCGCATCGACCAGCGCGCACTGCCGCTGAACAGCACCTACTCGTATTCGGGCGACGGCACCGGTGTCACCGCGTACGTGATCGACACCGGCATCAACGCCGCGCACGAGCAGCTCGCCGGCCGCGTGCGCTCCGGTTTCACCGCGGTGAACGACGGCCGCGGCAGCGGTGACTGCAACGGGCACGGCACCCACGTGGCGGGCACGATCGGCGGCACCACGCACGGTGTGGCCAAGAACGTGAACCTGGTGTCGGCGCGCGTGTTCGGCTGCTCCGGCGGGGCCACGTGGTCCTCCATCATCTCCGCGGTCGACTGGGTCATCCGCGACCACGAGGCCGGCACGCCGGCAGTGGCCAACATGTCACTCGGCGGCGGTGCGTCCGCACTCATCAACTCGGCCCTCGCACGCGGTGCCGCCGACGGCATCACGTTCGTGGTGGCGGCCGGCAACTCGAACGCAAACGCCTGCAACTTCTCGCCGGCCAGCGAGCCCTCGGCCATCACCGTCGGTGCCACCGGTTCGAACGACACCCGCGCATGGTTCTCAAACTGGGGCTCGTGTGTTGACCTCTTCGCGCCCGGCGTGTCCATCACGTCGGCGTGGTGGAACTCGCCGGTGTCGCTGAACACCATCAGCGGAACCTCCATGGCCAGCCCGCATGTTGCGGGTGTCGCGGCGCTGTACCTGCAGCAGAACCCGTCGGCCACGCCGGCGGCCGTGCAGACCGCGGTCGTCTCGGCCGCCACCCGCGGCACCGTGACCGATGCGGGCACGGCAAGCCCGAACCGTCTCGTCTACATGGCATCGTTCGAGCCCGCGCCGCCGTCGGTGCCGGCATCGCCCGGCACCCCCGTGCCCACCGCGCTCGACGCCTCGGTGTCGCTGCTGTGGGCGGCACCGTCCTTCGACGGTGGTGCACCCGTCACCGACTACGTGGTGGAGTACGCGCCCGTGTCGGCCGGGGTGATCGGCGCGTGGGTCACGTTCGACGACGGTGTCTCCACCAACCGCACGGCCACGGTCACCGGTCTCACGAACGGCATCCAGTACCGGTTCCGCGTGTCGGCGGTGAACAGTGTCGGCACCGGTCTCCCCGGTGCAACCGCCTCCGCCACGCCGATGGTGCCCGGTGTCCCGCTCGCGCCACGTTCGCTCGTGGCGTACGCCGGGCGCGCGAGCGCCAGTCTCTACTGGTCGCTGCCGCTGTCGAACGGCACCACGCTGCCTATCACCGACTACGTCATCGAGTACCGCAACCCGGGCGGTGAGTGGACCGTCCACAACGACGGGGTGTCGGCCACACGTTCGGCCATCCTCACCGGGCTCACCGGCAACCTCGCGCACACGTTCCGCGTGTCGGCGGTGAACAGCGTGGGCACCGGTCTGCCGGGCAACGAGTACACGGTGACACCCACCTCGTACACGGCGCCGTCCGCCCCGCGGAACCTGTCGGCCTCGGCGCGACTGCTCGGCGCCTACGTCGCCTGGAGCACCCCGGCCGACTCCGGCGGCGGTGTGATCTCCGGTTACCTCGTCGACTGGTCGGTGGATGCGGGGGCCACGTGGTCTCCCACAGTGCGCGCCGAGCCGTGGCAGCGGGCGGTGTCGCTCACCGGTCTCGCCGCGGGCACCCTCCACACAGTGCGCGTGCGGGCCGTCAGCGAGCACGGCACGGGTGAGGCCGCGAGCACATCGGTCACCCCGGTCGCACCGACGGTCCCCGGCTCCCCGCGTCTGTCGTATGTCGCCCCCGGGTACAACACGCTCACCGCCTACTGGTCGTCCCCCTCCTCCGACGGTGGAGCGGCCATCACCGGGTACGTGGTGGAGTACTCCACGAACGGCGGTGCCAGCTGGACGAGGTCCACCGTGGCAGCGAACATCCGCATGCTCCAGCTCACAAGTCTCGCCGGCGGCACCGTGCACACCGTGCGTGTGCGCGCCGTGAACTCCGTGGGCGAGAGCGCCCCGTCTTCCGGTCAGTCGGTGACACCGTGGGCCATCACCGCGCCGGCATCACCGCGGTTCGCGAATGCATGGCTCAGTGGCACCACCGGGATCGTCACCTGGAACTCGCCGGTCAGCACGAACGGCTCGCCCCTCACCGGTTACGAGGTGTGGCAGTCCACCGACGGGGTCACGTACTCACGCGTCGGCACCACACTGCCCACCGTCCGCTACCACTACGCACGCAACCTCGCGAACGACACCACCTACCGCTTCCACGTGAGGGCGCTGAACGCCGTCGGTGCCAGCCAGCCGTCGAACGTCGCATCGGTCACCGTGCGCCTCGTCGGAGTCCCGTCGGTGCCGTCGGCCCTCGCGGCCACGGTGGACGGGAACGCCGTGGACCTCTCCTGGACCGCAAGCACCGCGGCCGACACAGCGCCGGTCACCGACTACGTGGTGGAGTACTCCGCCGCGGGGGGTGCGTTCAGGGAGTGGAACGACGGCTACGGAACCGGCACCACCGCGCGGGTCACCGGGCTCGCCTCCGACGTGCAGGTGGCGTTCCGTGTGAAGGCCCGCAACCGTCTCGGGGACAGTGCGTGGTCGGCCACCGTCACGGCGACACCGCGCTTCGAGCTCTCCGTTCCGGCCGCCCCGCTGAACATCTCCGCACTTGCCGGTGACGCACGCGTCGGGGTGTCGTGGAGCGACCCCGACAATGACGGTGGAGCGGACATCATCTCGTTCACCGCCACCGCACGGGTCAACGGCTCCGTCGCGGGAACCTGCACATCCACGGGTTACTCGTGCATCATCTCCTCCCTCGCGAACGGCACGGAGCACTCGGTCACCGTCACCGCCACGAACTCGGTCGGCACCGGCGCGGCCTCCGAGGCCGTCACGGTCACACCGTTCTCCGGCGCGCTGCCGCCCGTGGCTGCCGCCTCGTGGGGTCTCGACCGCATCGACCAGCGCAACCTCCCGCTCGACAGCATGATCAGCCGCCCGGGAACGGGCTCGGGGGTCACCGCCTACATCATCGACACCGGCATCAACGCGGCACACACCGATTTCGGCTCCCGCGTCGCGCAGGGGTACAGCGTGATCTCCGACGGCCGCGGCTCGGGTGACTGCAACGGTCACGGCACGCACGTGGCCGGCACCGTGGGTGGTTCCACCTACGGCGTCGCGAATGCCGTCACGCTCGTGCCGGTCCGCGTGCTCGACTGCGCGGGGTCGGGCTGGACGAGCGGTGTCGTCGACGGCGTCAACTGGATGATCGGGCACCACCAGGCGGGGGTGCCCGCGGTGGCGAACCTGTCGCTCGGCGGCGGCTACAGCGCGGTGATGAACGACGCGATCGCGCGAGCAGTGGCCGACGGCATCACGGTGGTGGTGGCGGCCGGAAACTCGAACGCTGATGCGTGCCTCACTTCGCCCGCATCCGCGCCGTCCGCCATCACCGTGGCCGCGTCCACGAACGCCGACTACAAGGCCGGGTACTCCAACTACGGGAGTTGCGTCGACATCTTCGCGCCGGGCTCGTCGATCACCTCGGCGTGGTACGACTCCGCGACATCCACCCGCACCATCAGCGGCACGTCGATGGCCAGCCCGCACGTTGCCGGTGCGGCCGCGACGGTGCTCGGGAACTCGCGGGGTCTCTCGCCTGCACAGGTGTCCGACCGTCTGCGCGCCGATGCGAGCCCGAACAAGCTCTCCGGTGTGGATTCCACCACGGCCAACCTCCTGCTCTTCCTTGCCGGCACCACGTCGTCATCGCTGAACGTGTTCGACGGCGGCGGCGAGCGCGTGCGCAGCAACCGCACCTCGGCGGCGGTCGACGAGATGACGTCAGCGGTGCCGTCACCCGCCGACGAGCCGGCCGCCGTGGCGCCGCCTGCTGCGGCACCCTCGGGTTCGCCGGCCGCCTCGCCGGGGCCGGCGCCGTCGTCGGGCACACCGACAGTGGCACAGCCCGCCCAGGCCGGTTCGCGCGCGGCGTCCGCACCGCGCATCACTCGCGTCGTGCGCGTGGGAAGGTTCTGGAAGGTGTCGGTGTCCGCACTGGCCGGCAAGCGCGTCGTGCTCCGCATGAACGGCCGCGTCGTGGCATCAGGTGCGAAGAAGATTTTCTCGGTGCCCGTCACCCGCGCGAAGACCGCCAGGTTCTCCGTCTCGTAGAGTTTCCGCGTGCCCCGGGCATTGCGGTCGTTTCTTTGTCTCCTCGCCGCGGGCGCACTCATGTCGGCATGCACGAGCGGCGGTACGCGGTCGAGTGACACCACCTCAGCACCGGAACCGTCGACCACCGTCGCGAAAGGGTCCGGACCGGCCACGGTCGGCGGCATCACATGGGTTCCGTGCGGCCAGGTGCAGTGCGGCACCATCGACGTGCCGGCATCGTCGCTCGAACCCGCTGGCCCGGGGCTGCGTCTCGCCCTGTACCGCAGGGCCGCCACCGCCGGCACCGTGCGCGGCACCCTGCTGCTCCTGCCCGACTTCGACGGGCCCACCGCGCGCATGCTCGCCGAGCGCGCCGTGACCATGGTCGGCCCGGCGGCACGGTCGTTCGACGTGGTGGCGCTGTCGCCGCGAGGCTTCTTCGACTCCTCCGCTCTGCCGTGCGGTGCGGAGACCGAGTGGATCGCTGACGATCAGCGCGCACTGCAGGTGGCTGCCGCATGCGTGGTGGACCGCCCGGGCACCGCGACCTCGCTCGGGTTGCTGGATTCCGCCGACGACGTGGAGCGCGCGGTGGACGCACTCGGTGCGCGCGGCGTGCGGGCCGTCGGCTGGGGGAGGGGCGCAACCATCCTCGCCGCGTGGAAGATGACGAACCCATCGTCGTCCTCGTTCGTGGTGCTTGACTCGCCGGAGGACCCCGGTGTGCCGCTGGCGCGGACTGCGGCCGCCAACCGTCGCTCGGAGGACGCCGCGCTTGCCGCCACCATGCTCTGGTGCACCTCGCACATCTCCTGTCCGCTCGTGGAGAACGCGGCGAAACGCGTGAAGTTCGTGCTTGACGACATCACCTCCGGTGTCTCGGGTCCGGCGACGGAGTCGCACTTCCGCCTCGCATTCTCGAGGGTGATGCGCGATGGCGACTACGGGGGGCTCTTCCGGGCGCTCGCCTCGGCCGAGGACGCCGATTTCGCGCCGCTCGTGGGGTTCGCCGATGCCGCGGGGTCCGCGAGCGAGGCGTCGTTCGCGGCCCGCATCGCGGCCGCGTGCAGCGACCTCTCGCGTGATGATGCCTCGGCCATCATCGCCGCCGACGCCGCGTTCGAGACCGTCCTGTTCCGTGTGGGGCTCGGGTCCACACTGCCGAGGGTGTGCGCCTCGATGCCCGAGCCATCGCGACCGTTCGCGCCGGTGAAGCCCGTTGCCGCGGCCCGCGGTGCGACCGTGCGCGTGTATGCGGCGCGCGGGGACGGCATCACGTCACCGACGGCTGCACGCGCCCTCGCGAAGCGTCTCGACTGGGATTTCGCGCAGGTCGGCGTCGACGATCACCTGGTGGTGGGCCGCGACCGCGCCACCACCGATGCGGTCTCGCAGTTCCTCACCGGCGAGTGACCGTCTCGTGGAGTGGCTTGGTCATGCCACCCGGTAGACGGGGAGCTCCCGCTTCTCGCGGTCCGAGACGCGAAGGACGTTGCCGCCCCGTGTGCCCGAACGCGGCCTCTCGTAACCCATGAGCGAGTCCAGTCCAACCACCCGGCGGCCGGATGTGACCGTACCGGCGAGGTAGTTCGACAACAGTTGTGACTCTGCCTGAGATCTCGTCAGTCCATCCGGCGCCGCTTGTCGTCCCTTTCCCTTGCCGAAGTCGATGTCGCGGTAGCCGGCCGGCTGCCCCAAGATGAAGTTACGGATCTGCTTGAGAGGGCTTCTTTCGTGGGCGACGGCCATGCGGTACGCGTAGGCGTTGCATACAGCCTCCTCAAGTTCGTCGAATGGCAGGGAGCGCCTTCTGTCAAGCCACAGATTGTGGCGGTGACCCGTTGTCACGAGAAGCCCCGACTCGAGTGTCAGGACGGCACGGTCGACGAGGAAGTGAGCGGATTCATGATTGCGCAACAGGTACCACGAGGTGTCGTGCGCTTCGAGGGGATCGGCCCCGGTGCTCACGAGGTAACGCGCAACTGATCGCCGCCCGCTCTTGCTGATGTAGACGCCCCATCGGTCGAGGGTTCGGAACGTGACGTACCAGGCGAGGGCATCGGTCGGAGGCTGAGGTTCCTCGGGAAAGTCGGTTGCAGTGATCTTGCCCCGACCTCCACTCCCACCCGACCCAGCGGCCTGCCGTTGGAGTTCCTGAAGTTCCGCCAGGAGCTCGTCATCGCGGTCGACACCGCCTCCGACCTCGACACGTCCGTCGACAAGGTCGTCGATGCCCTGTTCGTTTCCTGGAACAGGTACCCGCTCGCGCGGTGGGATTGGTTCCCACGGCAAGACCTCAGACGGTTCCCAACGTGCCATGACATACCCCCGTGCTGATGTGTTTATCAGACTCCCGCGGGGCGTCTCGTGCCTGCCCTAGTCGTCAGAGGGCGAAGTCGCGGATGAGCCCGGCAAGCAGCACGGGCTGGTCGCCCTGCACGCTGTGGCCGGCCTCGGCGACGTGCTCCACCCGAGTTGCCGGCACGCGCCGCACCAGTTCGGCCTCGTCGTCGTTACCCACCACCGACTGTGGACGCATGCCGCGCACGAACATCAACGGCTTGCCGCCGTCTCCCCATGCGGTCACTGCATCCCACAGCGGGTTCATCGACGGCCTCTCGGAGACCTGCTCCTTCATCTCGGGCAGCGGCGGGGCGTCGTCGCGCCGGTAGCGCCACACCCAGCTGCCGTCATCGAGCTGCAGTGCGTTGTGCAGGATGCCGCGTCGCAAGCTGGCCTCCGTGCGGGTGGGGTTGAACTGGATGGTGCGCTCCAGCAGTTCCTCGAAGCTGGGGAACGTCGCCGGCCCGTTCACGAAGTCGGTGATCTGCTTCGTCTTCTCCTGGTTCACCCCCGGCGTGATGTCGACGAGCACGAGCCGGCGCACGATGTCGGGGTAGCGGTGGGACAGCGCGATCGACGTGAGCCCGCCGAGCGACATCCCCACCACCGCGCGTGCGTTCGGGGCGAGGCGACGGATCACCATCGCCATGTCGTCGGCGTTCTGGGAGAGCGGGCCGGAGCCCTCCGCCCACGGGGCTGCGGAGTCGCTGTGGCCGTGGCCCGGCAGGTCGATGCAGACGCATGCGACGTCCAGGGCAAGCACCACGGTGTCCCACGTGTGCGCATTCTGTGCACCGCCGTGCAGGAAGACCAGCTGCGGGTCGGTGTCGCCGGAGCGCGAGGCCCACACGAGTGCCGACATGCGCCGCCCGCCCCCGACCTCGACGGATTCCCGCCGCACCGTGGGCGGGCCGGGGTATGCGATCCCGTACTCGGCGGCATTGTCCGCGAACATCGAGAACTCGTCGTAGTGCACCCGTTCGGCCATGCGGCGAGGCTAGCGACGGCCGTGCCGCGCCCATGGGCGTCACGAGCCCGGGGCCCGCGTTGTAGTTTCTGGCGGCAGGGGGCCACGTGCGGCGACGAACGAAGACAAGGATTGTGCTGCTGGTCGCGGCTGTGCTGGCAGGTCCCGGTGTTGCCACCACCGGGAGCGCCGCGACGGGAACCGTGGTCGACGAGGGCTGGGTGCCGTCGTTCCCGCAGGGTTCTCTCGGCATGCAGGGTGTCCGCTTCCGCGACGTGCCCGAGTACAACGAGTCGGTGTCGGTGCTGCGCGCGAGACCCGACGCGACGAGCGGGAGATTCAGGAACTGCACCTCGCTGGGAGTCGCACCGTGCACGACAGTGCCGGTTGTCGACTTCAGCGCCGTGCTGCAGCCGTGCGCTCGGCTCGGCCAGGTCGACTGCATCGAGGGGTTCGGCACGATTGATGCGGCAGGGAACAAGGTTCCCGCATTGGAGAAGAGCCGCTTCCCGTCTGCTGGACTGAACGATTTCGCGGAGGACACCGCCGTCGGCCTGCCCGCGGGCGGGCCCGGTTGGCTGTGGGACGTCGCGGAGTCGAGCGGTGCGAGGGTGCGCACGCACTTCCTCCGTGTGGTCGTTTCCGGGCAGTACGTGCCCGGGTCGGGCAAGAAGGTGGTCTTCACCAACTTTGCGGCGAACGCTGCGCCGGTGACGGTACGCACGTTCGACTGCGGCACCAGCTCGAACGCGGTCCAGAGCGGCTGTCGCAACGGCGACGTTCCGGATCTCACGGGGGAGCGCAACGGCGGTGACGCCTCGGGATGGGGAGGGTACGTCGACCGCAACGGGACCTCCCAGGGGCTCGACTGTCTGCAGACGGGCAACTATGTGCAGTTGACGGGTCAGGCCGAGTGCGCGGAACGCAGGACCATGTCGCGCGACATCGCGTACTACCTCACGGTGCGGTTGTCACAGGCGATCTCGGGGTGGATGCACGGCCGGCTCTCCGAGCCCTCAATCTCACTCGAGGACATCGCAGATGTTGCCGGCGCGGTGACGCTGTCCGTTGCGGGCAGGCCGGTGTCGGTGCCCGCGATCGAGCTGCAGAAGAACTTCGCCGATCTCCCGGCGGCGCTCCAGGACAAGTACCGGTCGACGGGCGGCTGGCCGAACAGTTCCTTTGCGGGTGCGCACCATGGCGCATCCAGCTGGGGCATGAGCGACACCGACAGGAACGACCCGCTGCAGCGAAACAGAAAGTCGCTCCCGTCACCGTACGGCGCGGATGCCATCGCCGAACTGGAGGCGTGGATCCCCGTGGTGAACGACACCGCAATCGCCGACCTCTCCACGTGGGCCGTGCGCACGCTCGGCGCATCGAACCTCGGTGCAGCACAAGGGTGTGTGACCGAGAAGAACAAGGTGACGGGAATCGTCACCACGAACGCCACCCAGTACAAGGCGGGTGCGCCGGTCTACGACGCAAAGACCCAGACGCTCGACTACACGGTGTCGGCGCCGCACTACATGTCGTCCGGCGAGCTGTTCAGGGGTGCCTACAGCCTCATCGTGCGCTCCGACGTGGCGCGGTGCATCTACGGGTTCTCCAATGTGCCCCTCAAGGCCTCCATCGAGGTTCTCGACACCGGGGTGGAGAAGTCCACGGTGGTCACGAACGTGGGCGAATCGAACGGATGGATGAAGCTCTCCGCCTCCGGGTTCACGCACTCGTCGCCCACGATCAGGGCGAGGTTCACACCGGGTGCGCCCGATGTGCGTGCGGGGAAGTCCCTCTCACGTGCGACGGTGCTCAAGAAGGTGGGACTCACAGCCACCTCGAAGTCACGGGTGACGCTGGCGGTTGCGTCGTCGTCGCGGAAGGTGTGCCGGGTGTCGGGAACCTCCGTGCGCGCGACAGCAAAGGGCACCTGCACGGTGAGCGTGACGGTGCAGACGGGCTCGAAGCGCTCGAAGAAGACCGTACGGCTGACGGTGGGGTGACGCACCGCGGCGTCCGCAGTCGCCCCGGCACTACAGTCGGCGGGATGATGACTCCCGACGAGATGGAGAGACGGCAGAAGCAGTTCGGCAGGATGGTGCGCTCCGAGCGCACCGGGGTTGCCGCGTTGTCCGTGG
Source organism: Acidimicrobiales bacterium (assembly GCA_046093205.1). Classification (GTDB taxonomy): domain Bacteria; phylum Actinomycetota; class Acidimicrobiia; order Acidimicrobiales; family Ilumatobacteraceae; genus UBA2093. The sequence goes on along the minus strand of JBJTFB010000223.1, from coordinate 673 downwards.
AGGAACTCGCCCGGCAGGCCGCGTGCGATGTGTCGGGCGTGACCTCGTTGGAGGCAGGCGATCCCACGTGTGACTACGCGGCGATCCTGCGCATCTGTGCGATCCTCGGGATCGACGAGGACGCCGCGATCATCTTCGAGCCGGGCGTGATCTTCTAGCACCGGTCGGGTTCCCCGCTGCGGGGCGGGGGAGTGCTGCTCGAACCGCTCGCGGCTGCCGTAGTACGTCGTCAGCCCGTTCCCGCTGCACCGCACGGGTGTGCCGCAGGATCTCAGGTCCGGAAGTTGCGGTCCCGTGCGATGTTCAGGGTTGGTGCATCCGGACGGGTCACGTGGTGCCTGGAGTGGACTTCGGGATGGTCATTCTTGAGGGCGGCAGTGTCAAGAACCCGCTTCACGGTCGTGGTCCGCGCCCACTTGCACACGTCGGTGATGCCCGGGGCATCCCCGCATGCACTCTTCACCGCCGCCTCGATGAGGTTGTACTCCCAGTCGTCGGCTGCCTGGAGGCCAAGTGCGAGAAGGTAGTGGTGGTGCAGACGGTCCAGCGTGCTGTCCGTGCGCTCCCCCGACAGCAGGATGTCCACCGACAGCTCGAGGTCGTGCAGGTCCTCGAACTCGTCCCACATCCGGTTGTCGTCCACCCACAGGAAGTTGCCCGACGGCTTCTCGCG
>JBJTFB010000222.1:0-22548 GCA_046093205.1 Acidimicrobiales bacterium | reverse complement strand
AAGTGACCGGGGGTGACCTCGCGCAGCTGGGGTTCCTCGTTGGAGCACTGCTCGCTGGCCATGGGGCAGCGGGTGCGGACCCGGCAGCCGGAAGGCGGATTGAGCGGTGACGGCGGTTCGCCCTGGATGAGGTTGCCGGAGCGCTTCACCGTGGGGTCGGGGATCGGGACCGAACCAACCAGCGCCTTGGTGTAGTGGTGGCGCGTGTTGTTGTACAGCTCGTCGGGGGTGGCGACCTCGCACACCTTGCCGAGGTACATCACCATCACGCGGGTGCTGATGGTCTTCACCACCGCGAGGTCGTGGGAGATGAAGATCAGCGTGAGGCCGTAGCGGTCCTTCATGTCCTGCAGCAGGTTGAGGATCTGGGCCTGCACCGACACGTCGAGGGCTGACACCGGCTCGTCGCAGATGACCATGGTTGGGTCGAGAGCGAGCGCGCGGGCGATGGAGATGCGCTGGCACTGTCCACCCGAGAACTCATACGAACGGCGCTCACGCACCAGTTCCGGAGCCAGGCTCACGGCGTTCAGCAGCTCGTCGATCTTCGCGTCGATCTCCACCTGGTTGCCCTTGTTCCACACGCGCAGGGGCTCCGCGATGACTTCCTTCACCGGAAGACGCGGGTCGAGCGAGGAGATCGGGTCCTGGAAGATCATCTGCATGGCGGGCCGCATGTCGCGGAGCGCGTCGCCTTTCAGTGCCGTGAGTTCGGTGCCGAGGAACTCGACCGAACCGCTGGTGGGCTTGGGGAGCTGGAGGACGGCCTTGCCGAGCGTGGACTTCCCGCAGCCCGACTCACCCACGATGGCGAGGGTCTCGCCACGGATCAGATCGAAACTGACGCCCGAGACCGCCTTCACGACTTTGCCCCCGCCGAGGTTGAACTCGACGACCAGGTCGTTCACCTCGAGGATGCGGTCACCCTCGGGCCTCATGTGGGCCTTGCCACTGCCAGCCATCACTTGCCTCCGATCGGGAACCAACACCTGTAGAAGTGGTCGTTGCCGCCGTCGACGAGCGGCGGCTTCTCGGCGCGGCACTTGTCCTGCACATACGGGCAGCGGCCGGCGAATGCGCAACCGGGCTCGTCCTTCGTGGGGTCGGGCATGCGTCCCTCGATCACCGGCAGGCGGGTGCCCGTGGGTGTCTCGAGACGCGGGATCGACTTCAGGAGCGCCTCGGTGTAGGGCATCTTCATGTTGGCGAAGAGCTCCGTGGTCGGCGCGTACTCCACGAGGTCGCCCGCGTACATCACAGCGATCTTGTCGGTGTGGCCCGCCACGACGCCGAGGTCGTGGGTGACCAGGATCATGGCCGTGTTGTACTCCGTGCGCAGTTCGTCGAGAAGCTCGAGAACCTGTGCCTGCACGGTCACGTCGAGTGCCGTGGTGGGCTCGTCCGCAAAGAGCAGTTCGGGGTTGCACGACACCGCAATGGCGATCATGATGCGCTGACGCATGCCGCCCGACAGCTGGTACGGGAACTTGCGCAGCATGCCCTCGGGGTCGGGGATGCGCACGCGCTTCAGCAGCTCCACCGCACGGGCGCGGGCCGCCTTCTTGTCCATTCCGAGACGCACCGTGAGGCTCTCGGTGACCTGGGCGCCGATGCGGCGGACGGGGTTGAGCGCGGTCATGGGATCCTGGAAGATCATGGCCATGCCGACGCCCCACAGCTCGCGCACCTTCTCCTTGGGCCAGGTGGAGATGTCCTGGCCCTGGTACACGATGGCCCCGGTCCGGGTGGCCGTGGAGGGCAGGAGGCCCATGGTGGCACGGGAGAGCACCGTCTTGCCCGAGCCCGACTCACCCACAACGCCGAGGCTCTGTCCGGCCTCGAGCTCGATCGAGACGTTGCGCACCGCCTTGAGGGCACCGCGCGGCGTGGCGAACGAGACGTTGAGGTCCTCGATCTTGAGGAGCGTGGTCATATCTTGGCCTCTCTCTTGTCGAGCTTGTTGCGCACGTAGTCGCCGAACCAGTTGCTGGAGATCACCGTGAAGGCGATGCACAGCGACGGCATGTAGACCTCGTGCGGACTGAACGCGATGTTGCCGCGGCCGTTCGCGAGCATGGAGCCCCATGACGCACCACCGGGGATGCCGATGCCCAGGATCGACAGCGAACCCTCGACAATGATGACCGAGCCGATGGCCAGGAAGCCGATCGCGAGGATCGCCGGGGCGACGTTCGGGAGGATGTGCTTCGTGATGATGGTGAAGTTCTTGGTGCCCATCGACTTCGATGCCAGCACGAACTCGCGGCCGGCCCACTGGAGCGTGCTGGCTCGTGCGATGCGCCCGAGGATCGGGATGATCACGAGCGTCAGCGACAGCATCAGAACGAAGACCCTGCGGCTCGTGGGTGCGGGGTTGTCGGGGTCGGAGTAGGCCAGCACCGACAGCAGCGCCAGGGACAGCACGAGGTTCGGGATCGAGAGCATCACGTTGAAGATGCTCGTGACCACGAGGTCGTACTTTCCACGGAAGTAGGCCGAGGTGATGCCGATGAACGCCCCGATCCCGCCACCGAGCACCACCGACACGAAGGCCACGGAGGCCGACAGCTTCGCGCCGTTGATGAGCCCAGCAAGCATGTCGTAGCCGTCCTGGGTGGTCCCCAGGAAGTGTCCCGCGGTGCCAGGTCGGGCACCCAGGTAGTCGTAGAACGCCTCGTCCCACTGGGGGAGGGGCAGGAAGCCCCCGACAAGGGCGGCCAGCACGACGAGCCCCAGCCAGCCTCCGGCGATGTAGAAACCGACCGGCCGCTTCCGCGCCTTCTTGACCTTCGGGGATGCCTCGTCGGCAGGTACGGATTCGGTGGTCACGTCAGACACGGCGTTCCCTCGTTCTCGGGTCGATGATGTTGGTGAGCAGGTCGATTGATGTGTTGAAGAGCACGTAGGCGAACGACACCAGCGCGATGAGGGTCTGCATCGCGATGATCTGGCGGGCACCGATCGAGTAGAAGATCTCGTACCCGATGCCGGGAATCACGAAGATCGTCTCGATGACGATGGTTCCGCCGATGAGGCCGCCCATGTTGAGCGCAGCCGAGGTGAGCAGCGTGGTGCTGGATGGCCGGAACACATGGCGCCAGAGCACGCGACGGTTGGAGATGCCCTTGGAGGCGGCCATGGTGACGTAGTCCTCCTTCAATGTGGCAATCACGTCGGTTCGCAGCAGGCGCGTGTACGACGAGGTGAGGCCCACCGCGATGCTCACCACGGGCAGGATCATCAGCTTGAGATGCTGGAGGAGGTCCTCGCTCGGCTTCGCGTAGCCGATGGGGTCGACCCAGCCGAGCTGCACGGCGAAGATGAGCGACAGGATCAACGCGAGTGCGAAGCCGGGGAACGACACGAGGGTGAACAGGGTGCTGGACGTGATGCGGTCGAAGCGGCTGTTCTCCTTGTAGGCGGACACAAGACCGAGCGGAATCGCGAGGGTGAGCGCGACGATCTGTGCGTAGATGATCAACTGGAGCGTCACCGGCAGTGTCAACTTGATGACGTCGGCAATCGGCCTCGTGCCGCCGTTCAGGTAGTACGACCCGAAGTCACCCGACAGCAGGTGGGTGAACCACTGCCACCAGTACCCGAAGATCCCCTTGTTGAGACCGATCTCCTCGCGCACCGCGGCGATGGTCTCCGGCGTGCCGGAGCCCGCGAGCAGAAGTTCGGCCGGGTCACCGGGCAGAAGCCACACCAGGCACGAGAGAAGGAAACTCGCGATGGAGACGATGATCGTCATCCCCACCAGTCGCTTCCCGAGCAGTCGAAGAACGTCCATGGCCCCCTGTTTCCCCGTGAACTACGCGCCGAACCCTATCAACGCAGAAGGGGCGGTGCCCAATCGGACACCGCCCCTTCCGTGAGTTGCTTTGCTAAGCGATCAGCCCTTGCCGGCGATCTTCTGGACTCCCGACCAGTCGATGCCCCAGTTGGTCATGATGCGCTGGGTCTTGCCCTCGGGCAGCTTCGTCTTGCCGATGTTGGTGAGACCGTTCTTGCGGTTCACGAACATCGTGAAGTAGAAGTGCGCAACCGAGCCCATGAAGCCCTCGGTCTGCAGCAGCGCAGTGGCCTCGGCGAACTTGGTGCGTGCGCCGATCTTGCTGCTGGCCAGCTGGCCGGCGTAGATCGCGTCGTCCACCCTGGTGTCCGAGTGCTTGTTGAGCTGCAGCAGCGAGCCGAGAGCGGTACGGAGAAGTGCCGCGGTCTGGCCGCCGGCTGCGGCCTTGAGGCTCGGCAACCAGGAGTCGGTGAGGATGAACGGCGCGTTGAACGTGACGTCGGTGCCCTCGAAGAGGGTGGCGAAGAACAGGTCGTACGCGTTCTGGTCCTTGATGGTGGTGGCCTTCGAGTTCCACGCCTTGGCGATGATCACCGCGGACTCCTCGACGATGATGTTCGAGGTGATGCCGCACTTGGCCCACTGGTCCTTGAAGAACTTCGCGTTGGCCTGTGCCACGGTGGACACGTCGGACGGGAACGAGAAGGAGAGGTCCTTGCCGGTCTCCGCCTTGTAGGCCGCCACGTAGTCCTGCGAGGTCTTCACGTTGAACGGGTGGAAGCCGCGGGTCGCGTACATCGGGCTGGCCGGCTGCACGAGCGACTTGGCGACGAGGGTCTCACCCTTGGTGCGGACCTTCACGTAGTTCGCGCGGTCGAGACAGGTGAGCACCGCGAGGCGGGCGTTCTTGTTCGCGAACGGCGAGCCGTCCTTGGCCTGGTTCAGCCACACCGACGGGTAGAACTCGACCTTTGACTTGTACTCGCGCACCACGCTCTTGCGCTGGCGCAGGTCGCGGATGAACGTTGCCTCAGCGGCCGAGCCGAACTGGCCGGCGTCGTAGGTTCCCTTGCGGACGGCTGCTGCGCGCTGCGAGGCCTCCTTCACGTTGGTGAACGTGATGGAGTCCAGGTAGGGCAGCGTGTCACCGTTCGGGGCCTTGCGCCAGTAGGCGGTGTTCTTGACGACCTTGAGTGAGTTCTGGTCGGTCAGCGTGTAGCCGGACTCGACCTTGAACGGACCGGTACCGGACGGCACGTTGACGCACTTGTTGGCGTCGGCGAGCTGTGACGGTGCACGCATCACGAAGCGACCCGACGCGTACAGCGTGCCGGGGAAGTCGTTCTGCGAACGGTCGAGGTCGAACTTCACCACGTAGTCGCTGACCTTGGTCATCTTGGCGATGTTCGCGGAGAACGTCGCGCCGGTGCCGACGGTGTAGCCCACCTTGGCGTACCCGGCCAGGCCACCCGCGGCGTACGCGGCGAGTGCCACACGACCGGTGATGTAGTTGAAGTTCGTGATCACGGAGTCGGCGTTGAAGTCAGTGCCGTCGTGGAACTTGACGCCCTGACGGAGCGTGAAGGTCCAGGACTTGAAGTCAGCCGAGTTCGACCAGCTCTGGGCGAGAAGCGGGATGTAGTCGCCACCGACGGACTTCTCGACGAGTGTCTCGTAGATCGTCCGGACTGCCATGAGTGCCGAGTTGTTCGGGTTGTTGGACACGCAGAAGCCGGGGAAGGTGTCGCCAATGGCCACCTTCGCATCGCCTCCGTACGTACCCGCGCGCGGTGCAGGTGCTGCACCGGCACTGGTGGCCACGGTGGAGATCGCGACGGCGCCCGCAAGGGCCACCCCCGCGAGCCTCAGCAGCCGTGACCTGCTGGTCTGACGTTGTGTCATCTTGAGTTACCCCCAGAGTTGGCACACCACCGTGGTGTGACGGTCGCCACGATAGCACCGGGGGTTGCGCAGAAAGCAAGGCACCCCGGGAACGAAAATCCGTGTGTTTGTTGGTGTCTGCAACGGTCAGCGGTTCACAAGCGCACGCCCGGGTGCGGACGGCCGTGCCGGTGGGTCAGGGAACGAGGTGCACCTTGATCGCTCCGGATGACCTGTCCGCAGCGGCCCTGAAGGCCTCAGATGCCTCCGCCAATGAATAGGTATGGGTGACGACGGCATCAGCGATTGCCGGGTTCCTCCCGGAGAGCTCCGCGGCCTCACGGAAGTCGTCGTGGTCGTGGTGATGGGAGTACGCCATCGCGGGCACCAGCACAACCTCCTTGAACATCCACGCATTGGTGAGGGCGGTCGGCTCCCAGAACATGCCGAACTCCACCACCGTTCCGCCCGGCACGGCGGCAGCCACGCTGGCGTCGAGGGTCTGCTGGGTGCACACCGCATCGAACACCCATTGGTACGTGGAATCCGCAGGCCGGTCAACCACCGATGCACCCAGGGCGTCCGCAGCAGCCGATTGGTGTGGATGGCGGCTGACGATGTCGACCGAAAGGCCCGCGTGGCGAAGCGCAGCAGCAGCGAGGAGACCTATGGACCCGGCCCCGACCACCAGGGCGTGCGCACCTGTCGTGACATTCGCGCGGCGCACACCGTGCACGGCGACCGCGAGCGGTTCGACGAGGGCGGCGTCGACGGCCCGCGCGCCCTCGGGCATGGGGTACGCGCGGGCGGGGTCGATCAACACCTCGTCGGCCAGACCACCGTTTCGTGCGATGCCGTACGCGGTGGTCCATGTGTCCCTGCACGTGTTCGGGAAGCCGCGCCGGCACGCGACACATTCGTTGCACGCACCCGTGGGTCGCACCGCAACGAGCCTCCCGTCCAGCCATCCGCCGAACTCGTGGCCCATCACGCTACGCGCGGTTCCGTTCGCGATCATGTGCAGGTCGCTGCCGCAGATGCCCGATTCCGCCACGGTCATCACGACACCGTCCCCGGAAGGGGACGGCTCGTCCGTCACTGTGATGGTTCCGTTCCCGGCCCGAACACCGCGCATGCGCGAACCCTAACTGCCCGGCGACGTGGTGGTCGTTGATGACGATGTGGTGCTCGACGATGTGGTGCTCGACTCGACGGTTGTCGACGTGCTGCTCGGTGTGGTGATGCTTGTGGTGGTGCTCGTGCGGTCGGACGACCAGACGCCGAATGCCGCAATCTGCGAGGCGGACCATGCCGCGCGAGTGCGGTACCCGCTGGTGGTGAGGTGGATGCCGTCGCCGATGAAGCGGGAGGCTCCACGTGGCACGAAGTAGCGGGACCAGTCCGCAACCCTGAGTGTCTGCCAGGCCGATGTTGCATTCACGAGCTCGCGGTTGAAGACGGCCGATCTCACGCGTTGCAGGGGCCTGGTCCGGGGTTCGAACGAGAGGTTCACCCACAGCACCGGCAGGCCGCGTGTCTCGGCCATCAGTCTCCTGATGACAGTCGCGGGGTACCACGGCTCGCCGCGCGAGAGCATGTCGTTCGTACCAAGTGCGAGCACGACCGCCGACACGGAGCGGTCGGCCTTCAGCCGGTTCCTCACCACCGTCACGGCGTCGGATGCCCGTCTGCCCCTGCGGTAGTCGATGGTGATGCGCTTCCACGGACCCCTCGTTGCGGCGAGCGTCCGCATGTTGCCGAGCAATGTCGCACCCTCGGTGAGGCTGTCGCCGACAACGAGAAGGGTTCCCGGGGACGGGACCGGTGCCGCGGAGGATGGGGTCTGGAAAGTGAAGACCCCGACCATGGCTGCCACCACAAGCCGGCCGATGCGACGCGGTGGCACGAGGGGCATCGCTCCATTCTTGCAAGTCGGCTGTGGGGCCCGTGTGGCAGGTGGTCCCCACGGCCCGTGTGACAGGGTGGTGTACGTGACGCGGAAGCACTTCCTCACCTATCTCGCGCTCTCAGCGGTGTCGGTGGCCCAGCCGGTGTTCGACCTCTACGGCAAGAACCTCACCGTGTTCTCCGCCGCAAAGCTCTCGAGTCTCGAGGTGGGGCTGTTCTTCGTCATTCTCCTTGTCGGTCCTGCGCTGGTGGCGGCGGCGGTCGACGTGTTCACGAGGCGGTTCGGACCGAAGGTGAACGAGTCCACCAGGTTGGTTCTTCTGGCAGTGCTGTCGGCCACCCTCGGTCTCGCGGTGGCGAGGCTGGTGAACGACGACTCAGACCTTGTCGCCGTGGCGCTCGCGTGCTCGTTCGGCCTTGTGCTGCCGTTCGGTTTCGATCGCTTCCGGGCGGTGAGGGAGTGGTCGCGCTGGCTCGCCCTGCTGGCTCTCGTGGTGGGGTCAACGACGTTCGTCCAGCTCCGTCCGCTCATGTTCCCGGCCGACGGTGGTGGCGGGGATGTGGTCATCGGACGCACGGATGCGAGCGTTCTTCTCGTCGTGCTCGACGAGCTCCCGCTGTACCCGCTGCTCGGCCCCGACGGGTCCATCAACGCGGAGCGCTACCCGGGTTTCGCTGCCCTCGCGGCGTCGTCGACCTGGTACCGCAACAGCCTCGCTGCCTCGAACTTCACCCACGAGGCTGTTCCCGCGGTGCTCGCCTCGAGCGAGCCTGTGCGCTCGGGCGGGCCGTTCCTCTTTTCGTACCCGCGCAACATCTTCACCCTGTACTCGGGCGCGATGAAGGTCGCGGGCACCGAGCCGGTGACGGCCCTGTGCCCGAAGAAGGTGTGCGGCGGTGACGGAGGGTTCGGCACCGGCCTCAGCCCCCGACGTTTCGGGCGGTTCATGCGCGATGTCGGCGTCGTGTACGGCCAGAGAGTGCTTCCACCAGTGCTGCGCCGGCGCCTGCCCGCGGTCGACCAGGGCTGGGGCGGTTTTGCCGCCGTGCGCGAGAAGTTCAAGGAACAGCTGAAGAACGAGATCTTCAGCCAGCAACGTGCCCTCGACGATGGGGTGGCCGCGCTGGCCGCGTCCGACCGTCCGATGATCCAGGTGGTGCATGCGTTGATGCCGCACGCACCGTGGAGGCTCACACCCGACCAGCGGGTTGCCCCGCTCAGTCGCGAGATCGGCACCCAGAACCCGGAGGACGAGGACGGCACGCGGGACACGTACCAGGCGTTTCTCCACCAGTTGGTGGCCACCGACGGCGCGGTGATGCGCGCCGTGGATGCACTCAAGGCGTCCGGCAGGTGGGACGACACCATGGTGGTGGTCACGGCCGACCACGGCATCTCGTTCCTGCCCACCATGCCGCAGCGCAACACGGACTTCTCCGAACCCGACCAGGCGAACGACGTGTTCCGCGTGCCCACATTCGTGAAGTACCCGGGCCAGACGACCGCGGAGGTGTCCGACTGTCGCGTCTCGAACCTCGACCTTCTCCCCACCATCAACGAGGTGCTCGGTGCGAGGACGTCATGGAGGTTCGCCGGCCGGTCGTTGGCCAAGGGGTGTCCCGAGCGTCCCGCATGGGAGGTGGAATCGGCGACGGGCGAGCGCGCCGTCCTGGAGGGCGGCTTCGAGGTGACCCGCGGTCGGGCGGAGTACTACGGGATGCTCGTGGAGGCGGCCGGCCCGGCCCGCCGCATCGCCGCGGTGGGGGCGTCCGCCGGGATGGTGGGGCTTCCCGTCCCCGCGGCTGCGCAGTCCCCCACGGTTTCGGGCTGGACACTGCGGCAGAGGGATGCGTTCCTGAACATCGACGGATCGGCAGGATCCACCGTGCCGGCCACGGTGACGGGAACGGTCACATTCTCGGCGCCGGCCATGGAGGGCACGGAGGGGATAGTGGTTGTCGACGGCATCGCCGCGGGGGTGCTCGGTGAACTGTCTGGCCAGGAGGGGACGGTCGTGTTCACCGCGATCCTCGACTACTCGCGCCTCACCGCCGGAGCACACACCGTCGAGTTGTTCGTGCGAGAGGCCGACGGAACCGTCACCCGGGTCGGGCCACCCGCCTGACGTTCGTCCCGCGGGTCTGGGTCAGCGGTTGCGCCACGAGGCGGAGTCCTCGACGGCCATCACCACGTTCGGGATCTCGTCGGCAGGCACGGGGTGGCTGATGAGGTAGCCCTGCGCACGTGTGCAGTTCAGACTGCGGAGGACGGCGAGCTGCTCCGCGGTCTCCACGCCCTCCGCGACCACGTCGGCGCCGAGCGCCTCGGCCATCGCGATGATCGTGCGCACGATGCTCTGTGACGGGGCGGCACTCGACAGTGCGTGCACGAACGTGCGGTCGACCTTGATCCGCTGGATGGGGAATCGCTGCAGAAGCGAGAGCGACGAGTAGCCGGTGCCGAAGTCGTCGACTGCGATGCGCACGCCGGCGGCGTTCAGGTTGCGCAGTGCCACGAGTGTCTGCTCCGGCTCGGTGATCATCACGCTCTCGGTGACCTCGAGCCACAACTGGTCGGGGGCGACCCCCGACCGCGAGAGGGCCTCGCTGACGACACCCACGAAGCTGGGGTCGTGGAGCTGGCGTGCCGACACGTTGACGCTCACCGAGGTGCTGGAGGTGCACACGCCCGCGTCGATCCACCGGCGCAGCTGCATCAGGGAATCGAGAAGTGCCCACGAGCCGAGTGGAACGATCGTGCCCGTCTCCTCGGCAACCGGAATGAACTCGGCCGGGGACACCGTCCCGCCGGCCGCGCTCCCGCGGTCCCAGCGCATGAGTGCCTCGAACCCCACCACCAGGCCGAGGTCGGTGTCGACGATCGGCTGGTGCACCAGGTGCACCTCGTTGCGCTCGAGCGCCCGGTACAGCGCCGTCTCGATGTCGAGACGATGCGTGACACGCTCGACCATGGAGTCGTCGAAGAATGCGATGCAGTTGCGTCCCGCGGCCTTTGCCCGGTACATCGCGGTGTCGGCATGCCGCAGCACCTCGTCCGCCGACAGTCCGAGCCCCCGCACCGACATCGCGACGCCGATGCTTGCCGACACGAACATGTCGCCACCGGCGACACCGACGGGTTCGCGCAGGCAGTCGAGAACCTGCTCGGCCAGCACCACGGCCTGGGTGGCGGTCTCGGTCGTGGGGTCAAGAATGACGAACTCGTCGCCGGAGATGCGGCCGACCGAGGCGTGCGGCGGCACCGCGGCAAGGAGACGACCCGCGACCTCCAGGAGGACGGTGTCTCCGGCCGAGTGGCCGAGGCTGTCGTTGATCGTCTTGAACCTGTCGACATCGATGAAGAGCACTGTCGGCTGGCGCGGCGTGCCCCAGGCGCGCTCGGACGCGGACGCCACCAGCTCGAGCATCGCCGGTCGGTTCGGCAGGCCCGTGAGGGGGTCGGTGCGGGCGTTTCGCAGCAGGTCGTCCTGCGTGCGGGCGTTGGCGCGCACCGACTGCACGACGCGTGCCATCACCGCGACTGCGAGGACGGTCACGGAGGCCGTCCGCACCGCTCGGTCGGCGCCGTCCACCGGGTCGGTGAGGGCGAGAAGGACGATCGGTGCGCCCATCGATGCGGTGGTGGCCACCAGCCGGGTGAGAAGCGGCGGCGCAGTGCGCCTGAGTGCGGGCCGCAGCAACGAACGTGAGGAGGGGTGGAGCAGCGCGGCGACCGCCAGCCAACCCGCCGAGATGAAGGCGGCGGAGACGACCACCGCGTCGATGGACGTGGACTCGCGCGCATCGACAAGGTGGAGAATGTGACCCGCCCCGACCATCAGCACCGACCCGAGCGAGAGGACGACGGAGGGGGAGAGCCGAGTCTCGGAGAACAGGGCGGTCGCAACGAGGAACAGCACCACCGAGAGGGCTGCCAGACCGAACCCGCGCAGGAGTGTGGTGGCCGCGCCGGCGCCGCCGCCGTCGAGTGCCGGCCGCAGCAACACCACCCACAGCACCGTCCATGCCCCGAGGCCCACGATGAGTGCGTCGGGCACGACGGAGGAGAGGTCGGTGCGCAGGCGGCGCCTGGCGAGCCCTGCGAGCGCCGCGGTGAAGACGAGATGCGCCGCGAGGAAGCCACCGTCCCGCACGAGCATGCGCGCGTCGGTGAGGTTGTCCTGTGCGGACAGCACCGCCGAGACCGTCACGGGCGTCACGGCCCCGAGTGCCCACGGCCAGACGGCCCGCGGCACCGACCCCAGGCCGAGAGCGGTGAGCACCGCAGCCGCCGAGACCGCGCCGAGCACGAGTGCCTGCAGGAATGTGGTGTCACCTGCGAGGGACGCCGTCCATGCGGACCCGACACCCCCAAGTGCCAGCAGCCATGCGATGGAAGCCGTTGCCTTGCGCACTGTCTGTACCTGCCCGCGGAGACCCGGGCCCACCGGGCCGGGCGCAGGTGACGGTACTACGGGGCGGAAAAGCGGGTGCGGATGACCCTCCGTTAGCCTGCTCCCACGATGACTGACACAGCCCCCACAGTCACGGTCGTCGTTCCCGGAACCCATCTCATGGCCGAACTGCTCGGTCAGCGTGATGAGCTCCTGCGCAGGGTCGAGGGTGCCTTCCCGGACGTTGCCGTCGTGGCCCGCGGCAACGAGATCACGTGTTCAGGCCCCCGTGCCCACCAGGTGGGTCGCCTGTTCGAGGAGCTGGCCCTGTTGCTGCAACAGGGGGAGCGTCTCGACCCGAACGTCGTCGACCGAAGCATCGTGATGGTGCGCGCCGAGCAACGGCCGAGTGCCATCCTCACCGACGACATCCTGAAGGGCTCGCGCGGTCGCATGGTGCGACCTAAGACGGCCGGCCAGAAACGGTACGTGGATGCGATCAGGCGCAACACGGTCACGTTCGCGATCGGGCCGGCCGGAACCGGGAAGAGCTGGCTCGCGGTCGCGATGGCCGTGCAGGCACTGCAATCCCGGGAGGTGCAGCGGATCATCCTGACGAGGCCGGCCGTCGAGGCGGGAGAGCGTCTCGGCTTCCTGCCCGGTGACCTCATGGCGAAGATTGACCCGTACCTGCGTCCGCTGTACGACGCGCTCTACGACATGGTGGACGCCGAAGCGGCGCAGAAACTGGTGGAACGGCAGGCTGTGGAGGTCGCGCCGCTCGCCTTCATGCGGGGTCGCACCCTCAACAACTCCTTCATCATCCTCGACGAGGCACAGAACACCACGCCGGAGCAGATGAAGATGTTCCTCACGCGCATCGGGTTCGGCTCGAAGGTGGTTGTCACCGGGGACGTGTCCCAGATCGATGTGCCCGACGGACGAAGCGGCCTCGTCGGTCTCGAGCGCATGCTCGGGGCGGTCGACGGTCTCGAATTCGTCCACCTCGACGGGTCCGACGTGGTCCGTCACCGCATCGTTGCCGACATCGTTGCGGCGTACGAGCGCTCCGGCGGTCCGGCCGACCGGCCGCGTCGCAAGGACGGCCCGCGTGGCTGAGGGGCGACCTAGTTTCGACGCCCCGCGGCGGGCCGGCGGCGACGGCGTGCCCGAGGTGTTCTGTGCGGACGAGCAGTCCGACACCCATGTCGATGTCGAGCGCTGGCGTCGGCTCGCGCTCGGTGCGCTCGGCGCACAGGGTGTGCGCGGGTGGGCAGAACTGTCCGTCTTCTTCGTGGACGAGGACACCATCGCGGCACTGAACCGTGAGCACATGGGGAAACAGGGCCCCACCGACGTTCTCGCGTTCCCCGTCGACGGCGCCGACCTGCGGCCGGATGTGAACGGCCCGGGGGCGATGTCGCGCGGACCCGACCGCGCCGACCCCGACCCCGACGACGTCCCGCTGCTTCTCGGCGATGTGGTCATATGCCCGTCGGTTGCGCGGGGGCAGTTCGCGGATCATGCGGGCACCTTCGACGACGAGATCGCGCTGCTGCTCGTGCACGGGGTGCTGCACGTGCTGGGCTTCGACCATGACACCCCGGAGACCACCTCCGAGATGAGGGCGCGCGAGATGGCTATTCTCGAGGAACACTTCTGGGACGGACCCGCTCCTGTGGGTTTCCGCCAGGGACACGACGAATGACCGCCGCCGCACCCACCACTGCCGACGTATGGATGATCGTCGCGATCGTCCTTCTCTTCCTCGTGCTTGCCTTCCTCGCGGTCGCGGAGATGGGGCTGTCGCGGATGTCCAAGCCAAAGGCCCAGGCCCTCGCAGACACCGGCCAGCGTGGCGGCCACGCGCTCCTCTCGATGGTGAGCCGGCCCGAACGGTGGGTGAACCCGCTGCTCCTGTCAGTGAACGTCGCCCAGACGGTGCAGGCCACCCTCACCGGTGTGGTGTCCGGGCGCCTGTTCGGCGCACCCGGTGTCGTGATCGGTGTGGTGCTGAACGTGGTCGTCTTCTTCGTCTTCGCCGAGGCCGTCCCGAAGACCTACGCCGTGCAGCACACCGACCGGGCCGCTCTCGGCACCGCGAGACTCACCTCGTTCCTGGTGGGTTTTGGTCCGGTGCGGTGGATCTCGCGCGGGCTGATCGGGCTCACCAACATCATCGTGAAGGGCAAGGGCCTCGAACAGGGCCCGTTCGTCGGCGAGCAGGAGTTCCTCGGAATCGTCGAGGCCGCGGCCGAGGAGGAGATCATCGAGCACGAGGAGCGAGAACTCATCGAGTCGATCATCGAGTTCGGCGACACGGTCGTGCGCGAGATCATGATCCCCCGTCCCGACGTGGTGTCGGTCGATGCCGGCCTGTCGGTGGACAACGCGCTCGACGTGGCCTTCGAGCACGGTTTCAGCCGCATGCCGGTGACGCGCGAGACGGAGGGTGACGACGACATGATCGGCATTGCCTACGCGAAGGACCTCATGCGGGCCGTGCGGGCGGGTCGCGGCGGTGACCCCGTGGCGGGACTCGTGCGCAAGGCCGAGGTGGTGCCCGAGAACAAGCCGGTGTCGAAACTCATGCGCGACATGCAGCGCGAGCACTTCCACATGGCCCTTGTTGCTGACGAGTACGGCTCCATCGCGGGTCTCGTCACCCTCGAGGATTGTCTCGAGGAGCTCGTCGGTGAGATCGTCGACGAACACGACGAGGAGGACCCCGAGATCAGACATCTCGGCAACGGCGAGTCACTCGTCGATGCGGGGATGTCGGTGTCGGACTTCAACGACCATTTCTCCGCGCGGCTCCCCGACGAGGACTGGGACACCGTCGGCGGGTTCGTCTTCGGGACACTCGAGCACGTCCCGGTCACCGGGGAGTCCCTGGAGCACGGTGGCTGGCGGTTCACGGTGGTCGAACTCGAGGGCCGCCGCATCATGACGGTGAAGATCACGCCGGTGATCGAGACAGCTCAGTCCTGAGAGGACACGGGCTCCGCCGAGAACGAGCCGTCCGTGAGCACGGGAAGCCCCCAGACGAGGGCCATCACGGTCACTGCCGAACCGAGGAAGAACGGGGCGCGAAGTCCGAAGGAGTGGGCCACCTGTCCTCCGACGAGCGCACCGACCGCGACGGAACCCGTGCCGATGAACCTGTACGCGCTGTTCACCCGTCCGAACAGGTCCGCGGGAATGTGGCGCTGGCGGTAGCTCACGGTCACCACGTTCCAGACCGTCCCCGCGAGTGACACGGCAACCGACATCACCGTGAAGACCACGATCCCGGGCCACCCGGCGCGCACTGTGTCCGCCACCGCGAACACCGCGTATGCCGTGACGAGGGACGCCGTGATGCCGAGTCTGCCGGCGATGCGGTGCCCGAGCAGACCGCCCACGATGGCGCCCGCGGAGGACAGCGCGAGCAGGATGCCGAACCCGCGCTCGTCGAGGCCCAGTTCGCGGAACGCGAACTTCACCAGGATCGACTCGCCGAACATCATCGCCGCGTTGGTCACCCCGAGCAGGATGGCGAGCGTCCGCAGGTTCCGGTGGGCGAGGAGCCACCTCATTCCGTCGGCGAGTTCTGTCATGAACCGGCGTCGTCCGTCGTCGGCATGCGCGGCGCGGTCGTCCGGGAGACGCCTCGCGATGCCCGCGACGAGCACCGCGGCGAGGGCGAACGATGCACCGTTGATCCCGAAGGGGACGGCAGAGGCGATGACGAAGAGCCACGTACCGAGGGGGAGCCCGATGAACCCGTTGCACACGATCTCGGCCGAGTAGAGGAGCCCATTGGCCCGCTCGAGCCGGTCCGCGGGGACGATCGCAGGGAGGAACGCCTGCGCGGTCATGTCATAGAACACCTCCGCACAACCGATGACGAGCAGGAAGACGAGAAGCGTCCAGATGCGGAGGAGGTCGGTGGCCACGAGAGCCGCGAGCGAGAGGTACATGACCGCGCGAGTCCATTCGGCCGCGATCATCACGCTGGTGCGCCGCCAACGGTCAATGAGCACCCCTGCGGGGAGGCTGAGGACCAGCCACGGCAGCATCGACACGAACGACACCGAGGCGATGAGGCGCACGTCATCGGTGAGACGGGCCGCGAGCAGCGGCATCGCGGCGGCATTCGCCCCGTCGCCGAGGTTCGACACGGTGGATGCGGCGAACTGGCGCCAGTACGCCGAGGGAAGGCGGGACGTGCGGCTGCTCATCGGTCTGTCCCGCGCAGCGAGGACACCAGTTCGCCCCGTTGCGGCTTGCCGAGTGCGGTACGCGGGATGGACTTCACCACGTGCAGCACCTTCGGCGCACAGTGAGCGGGGAGGCTCTGCTTCACGTGGTCGCGCAGCCCCGCGAGCGAGACATCGCCGGAGGCCACCACGAACACATGGACGGCCGAGCCCCATTCGGGATCGTCGACGCCCACGACGCAACATTCATCGACAGCGGGGTGCGTGGCAACAACTGCCTCCACGGCCTCCGGCCACACGTTCTCGCCGCCCGTGATGATGAGGTCACCCTCCCGTCCCTGCACGGACAGACGGCCGTCGGGGCCGACAGCCCCGATGTCGCCGGTGCGCAGCCAGCCCTGTGCGTCGAACGGGCCGGGGCCGTGTCGGTAGGTGCGCATGAGCATCGGACCGCGCAAGTGGATGATCCCGTCGCGCACCTCGATCCCCACACCGGGAAGCGGCACCCCGTCGTAGACGACCCCGCTGCCCGTCTCGGTCATTCCGTACGTGGCCACACAGTTGGCGGGGCGGTCGTCGGGCGGGCGCGAGCCGCCGAGCACTATCCATCGGTACAGCGACGCATCCACCCTGGCGAGGGCGGTGGGCACGAGTGACACCAACGTGGCACCGAGCCGTGCCGCTCCTTCGTAGGCCTCCGGCGTGAACGAGGGTGCGGTGACGAACGGGGTGCCGGTGACGAGACTGCGCAGCACCACGGAGAGACCGCCGATGTGGCCCGGCGGCAGGCACGCGAACCACTTGTCACCCTGGCCGATCCCGAGTCGCGACATCACCGCAACCGCGCTCGCGTTCACCGCATCGCGGGTGAGCACCACGCCCTTGGGCTCGCCGGAGGACCCGCTGGTCGCCACAACCACCGCGTCGCCCTCCTCGACGGGGTCACCCTCGATGCGGGTGTCACCCTGCGTGTCCGCAACCACCGTGGGCCTGATCGACTCCAGGATGGATCGACGCGCCGGTGCGGGAAGCCGCTGGTCGAGCGGGAAGACGGCGTCGCCACTGTCCCACGCACGCACAAGGCGCTCGACGAACGCGTCGCCGAGCGGCATGTCGAGACACACGAGCTCCCTCACCCATCCGAGGCTAGGCACCCGTGCGGGAAGCCGAGGTGCGCGCGTGTCACACTTGACGAGTGGCATCACCGTCGGGAGCGAAGCTGTGGGTGGCGGGAGCGCGACCGCGCACGCTCCCAGCGGCCCTTGTGCCCGTGGCGGTGGGGGCGGCGTGTGCGTCCGGCGCGGCCGGGGTGGCGTGGTGGCGTGTGATCCTCGCCGCGGTGGTGAGCCTCTCGCTTCAGGTGGGTGTCAACTACGCGAACGACTACAGCGACGGTGTGCGCGGCACGGACGCCGACCGGGTGGGCCCGTTGCGGCTCGTCGGGTCGGGCCTGGTGGAGCCGTCGCGGGTCAGGCGCGCCGCGGTGGCGAGTCTGCTCGTGGCATGCTGCGCGGGACTGGTGCTCGCGCTCCTCACCACGCTGTGGCTGGTGGTCGTGGGTCTTGCTGCGGTGCTGGCCGCGTGGTTCTACACGGGCGGACCACGGCCGTACGGCTACGCCGGCCTCGGGGAGATGTTCGTCTTCGTGTTCTTCGGTCTCGTCGCGACCGTGGGCACCACCTACGTTCTCTGCGCCTCCCTGCCCGCCGCTTCATGGTGGTCCGGTGCGGCGGCGGGGTGCCTGTCGTGCGCACTGCTCGTGGTCAACAACCTGCGAGACATCCCCGGTGACACGGTGTCGGGCAAGAGGACCCTCGCCGTGCGTCTGGGGGACCGCCGCACGCGCGCCCTGTTCGTGGTGCTGTTCGTTGCGGCCGCCGTGTGCGTGGTGGCCACCGCGGTCGTGGCCGGCGGGTGGGCGCTCCTCGGTCTTGTCGGTGTCGTCGCCGCCGCCCCGGCAGTGCGCGGCGTGCTCGGTGGTGCCACCGGGCCGGCACTCGTCCCGGTGCTGGGCGCCGTGGGGCGTGCACAGCTGGTGTTCGGCGCAACCTGCGCTCTGGGCATCTCCCTCGCGCTCGCCCGGTGATTCCCCCTGGTTCAGCCGCCGTGACGGTCGAGCCACCCTGCGAGCACCCCGCAGAACGCCTCTGTCTCCTCGAGGTGCACCGTGTGCCCGGCATCTGCGACCATGGCATGCTCCGCGTGGGGGAACATCCGCACCATGCGCGCACCGATGTCCGTGAACTTGGCGTCGAGTGCCCCGGTCACGATGAGCACCGGGCACTGCAGTTCCGCGAGTCTCGGCCAGAGGTCGTCCTGGGTGCCGGTGCCGGCGAGCCGCAACGATGCCGCCAGCCCCGCAGCAGGGTTCCCGTAACGGTCACCACGGCGCGCCGCGGCATCATCGAGCCCGGCGAACATCGGGTTGGCGAGCCACTCATCCACGAATGTGCGCGTTCCGACCTGCTCGATGTGTGCGGCAAGTGAGTCGTCGGATTCGCGGCGCACCGTGCGCTCCGCCGCGTCCTCGATACCCGGGGTCCCGCTCACGAGCACGAGCGAGCGCACCTGCCCGGGACGGGCGAGCGCGACATGCAGTGCCATACGGGCACCCATCGAATAGCCGACGAGCGCGCCCGTCGGCATCGCGTCGGCAACCGCAGCGGCGGTGTCCCACAGGTTCCCGGCCGCATCGGCGTTCGCCCCGTGTCCGGGGGCATCGATGAGGGTCGCGCGGACACCGGGAAGACACCCGAGAACCGGCAGCCATGAGTCCGAGGTCTGGGTGAAGCCGTGGAGGAAAGTGACCTGCCGGCCCGTCGCCGGCCCGGTGGTGCGGGAGGTGAGCCTCACCGGGACAGGACCCGCTCGATCACGTTCACGAAGACATCGACGTCCTGTGCACCCGGGATGAGGTACCGGCCGTCGATGACGAAGCTCGGCACGGCATCGATCTCGCGTTCGGCTGCCGCGCGGAGGTCGGCCGCCACGGCGTCCCTGCCTCCGTCGCCGTCCAGCCACTCCCGCAGTGCCGCACCGTCGAGGCCGGCCTCGGACGCGCACCGTGCAACCACGTCGGGGTCACCGACATCGAGTCCGTCGGTGAAGTACGCACGCAGCAGCCTCTCCTTGAGCGCCGTCTGGGCGTCAGGCCCGGGACCATGGAGTGCCCAGTGCAGTGCCCGGTGTGCGAGCAACGTGTTCGCCCGCAGGGCGATGTCCATGCGGAACTCGAGGCCGTCCTCCGCGGCCACCCTCGAGACGTGTCCCACGATCCGTTCGGCAGCCTCGGGGCCGCCGAACTTGCGGGCGTATGCATCGAGTGCGGGGGACGAGGTGCCGGCGGGTGCGCGCGGGTCGAGCTGGAAGGCGCGCCACTCGACCTCGATCGGCTCGGTGACACCTTTCTCCCTGAGTGCCTCGACGGCCTTCTCGAAGCGCCGCTTGCCGATGTAGCACCACGGACACACGACGTCCGACCAGATTTCGACCTTCACGGTGCGAGACTAGGTGCCATGGCCACCCCCGGCGACATCTCGGCTGCGTTCTGCGCGACGCTCGTCGACGAGTGGGTGCGGGCGGGCGTCGCGCATGCCGTTGTCGCCCCCGGCAGCCGCTCCACACCGCTCGCAGTGGCCCTTGCCGCCCGGCCGGAGCTGAGACTGCATGTCTTCCACGACGAGCGCAGCGCCGGTTTCGCGGCGCTCGGCATCGGGCGCGCGACCGGTGTTCCTGCGGTGCTGCTGTGCACGTCGGGCACCGCCGCGGCCCATTTCGTGGCACCGGTGCTCGAGGCCCACCAGTCGCGCGTGCCGATGGTGGTCTGCACCGCCGACCGACCCCCGGAGCTGCGTGATGTGTCGGCACCGCAGACCATCGACCAGACCAAGCTGTACGGCACGGCCGTGCGGTGGTTCCACGACCCGGGGGTCCCGTCCGACGATGCACGCGCCGCATGGAGACCGCTGGCCCGTCGCGTCGTGGCAGCGGCGACAGGTCTGGTGCCCGGGCCGGTGCACCTGAACCTCCCCTTCCGTGAACCGCTGCTCGGGGACCCGGGTGACCTGCCGCCGGCCGGCGAGACACATGCCGCACGTGCGGTCGTAGGAGTCGATGCGGCTGCTCTCGTGTCGACCGCGTCGCGCCTCTCCGGACGTCGCGGCGTCGTGGTGGCGGGGCGGGGCTCGACCCACGAGGTGCTCTCGTTCGCCGAGGCAACGGGGTGGCCCGTTCTCGCCGATGCGACGAGCGGCCTGCGCGAGTGCCACCCCAACGTGGTCGTGGCATTCGACCCCGTCCTGCGCGTGCCGCAGTTCGCCGACAGGAACATGCCCGAGGTGATCGTGCGGGTGGGGGACCCGCCGGCATCGAAGGTGCTCGCGCAGTGGACCGCGCGCACCGGGGCCCGTGTCGTCCAGGTCTCCGACCATGACAGGTTCGTCGATCCCGACCACCTGGTCACCGAGACGGTCGTTGGCCCGGTCGACAAGGTGATGGCACTGCTGGCGGGGGCGACTTCCCCGGCACCCGCCGGTTGGCTCGATGCGTGGTCGCGCGCCGAGGCAGCCGCGCAGCGGGCGATCACGGAGGAAACAGACGCGGTGTTCGGTGAGCCGACCGTTGTCCGGCGGGTGACCGACACCCGACCGGCGGGCACGAACCTGGTCGTGTCGTCCTCGATGCCGATACGCGACGTGGAATGGTTCGGAACCGTCACGCCCGGGGTCGTCGTCCACTCGAACCGCGGTGCGAACGGCATCGACGGCGTGGTGAGCACGGCCGTGGGTGTCGCACTCGGCACCGGTGCGCCCACGACGCTCCTGATCGGTGATGTTGCACTGATCCATGACTCGAACGGTCTCTGGGGTCTCGCGGGCCGCGGTGTCGACCTCACGGTGGTCGTGGTGAACAACGACGGTGGCTCCATCTTCTCGTTCCTTCCGCAGGCGGCCGCCACCGACCACGGGACCTTCGAGACGCTCTGGGGCACGCCGCACGGGGTGGACATCGCCCACCTGTGCGCCGCACACGGCATCACTCACACGGCGGTCGATGACCGTGCGGGTCTTGAGCGCTCGCTCACCGTAGGGGGCACCCGCGTGGTCGAGGTGCGTACCGACCGCTCGGTGAACGTTGCGGTGCACGATGCCCTGAATGCCGCGGTCGCGGCGGCCGTCACGGCCTGACGAGCGCCGACAGCATCGCCTGGAACTTCGCCTGTGTCTCCGCGAGCTCCGAGAGCGGTTCGCTCTCGGCCACGATGCCGCCCCCGGCGAAGAGCGTGGCGGACAGGCGGTCATCCGACAGCACCGCGCACCTGATCGTGACGGCGAACGTGCCGTTGCCGTGCGTGTCGAGGATGCCCACCGCACCCCCGTAGTGGCCGCGTTCGGAGGACTCCACCGAGCGCACGAACTTGATTGCCTCCGCACCCGGGTGGCCGCCGAGTGCGGGTGTGGGGCAGAGGTCGCGCACGAGGTCCATCACGGCGGGACGCGGCTCGGACAGTGCCCCCTCGATCGCGGTGCCGAGGTGCTGCACGTTCGCCACCGTCACGATGGACGGCTCCGGTTCCCAGTCGAGGTACGAGCAGCGCGGCAGGAGCGTGTCGTGCACCATGTCGATCACGACGCGGTGCTCCACCTGGTTCTTCGTGCTGGCGATGAGCTCGTCGGCGAGTCTCCGGTCGGTGTCGGGGTCGCCGGTGCGCGGGGCGGTGCCCGCCAACGGGTGGCTGCGCACGGTGCGGCCGTCCACCTGCACCAGCAGCTCGGGCGAGGCCCCGATCAGCCCGTCCACGCAGAACCTGTAGCTGCGACCGAACGACGCGCGCAGGCGCAGCAGCACGGCGTGCACGTCGATGGGGGCTGCGGCTCCCACCCGCACGTCGCGTGCGATGACGGCCTTCGACAGTTGCCCCGCCCGCACCGCGTCGCGTGCGGCCGTGACCGCCCGGAGATACGAGTCCACCGGGGTCACCGGACTCACGGTGAACGAACCGGCTGCAGGCACCGGGGGGTCCGAACGGAGTGCCTCCTCGAGGGCGGAGTCGAGCGCGCTGCCGGACACGGAGGCCTCGTCGGGCCCGACGATGGTGGCGCACGCCGTTCCCGAGGCATCCTTCGTGACGGTCAGGTGCGGGAGGAACGCGTCCGCGGGGAGGTCGGGCCGGAACGGGACCCTGCAGAACAGCACCGGCCCGTGACCGGGTGCAGGGGCCTCGCCCGAGCTGCTGGTGCAGGTGGACGGCCGCACCGTGCGCAGCCACCCGTTGGCGGGACCCGCCCCGCGCACCGGCGACCCCGACACCGACCGGAGACTCGCCGAGGAGCTCATCGCCAGCACGAAGAACCAGGTGGAGCACCGC
>JBJTFB010000221.1:0-3397 GCA_046093205.1 Acidimicrobiales bacterium | reverse complement strand
ATTCGACGCCGAGCTCCTCGATGAGCTTGAGAAGTATCGAGGCGGCGGCCTTCGCGTCTGATGACGCCTCGTGGGCCCGTGCCCGGGTGACCCCGTAGTGCTCGCAGAGCGCCTCGAGGTTATGACGTCGACCGGAGGAGGTGTCGGTGCGCCGCGACAGCTGGAGGGTGTCGACGTACCGGGACACCTTCCACTCGAGCCCGACCCGACGTGACTCGGCGTGCAGGAAACTCACGTCGAAACGCGCGTTGTGTGCGGCGAGTATCCGACCGTCCACCACCGAGAGGAAGTTCTGCAGTGCGTTTCGCAACGGCATGCCCTGCTCGACCATCTCGCGGGAGATCCCGTGGATGTGCTCGGCGCCGTGCTCGTACTCGTCGGGGCTCTCGGGCCGCACGACGGTCTCGAACTCCTCGACCACTCGGCCCCTGGAGTCGACAACGACTGCCGCCATCTGCAGGATGCGGTCCGCCCCGGGATCGAGCCCGGTGGTCTCCACGTCGACTACGGCGAACAGCGTGTCGTGCAGGCTTGTGTCAGGGGAATGCGGTCGGGGGGTGTCGCTCATGGGGTCGACAGTACGACCGGGGTGGGACACGGGGTCAGTTGTCACCTGCACCCATCAGTTCCATGAGTGTGGCGCGGTCGAAGTAGTCGCGCCACAGGGTGATACGGCCGTCGACGATCTCGAACACGCCGGCCACCGGGAGAGAGCGCCATTGGCCCCCGATGCGGACCCGGTCGTCGCGCTCGGTCAGCACCGTGCCACGGCTGAGATCACCTGAGGAGGTCTGGCGGAGTATCTCCCAGTCGACGTCCTCCAGCATCGCGAAGAAGCCCTGGAGCGTTGCACGCAGGCCATCGGGACCGTGGGTCCTGCCGACCGGCACGTTGTCGTACTCGAAGTCCGGGCTCACCATCGTGGACGCGGTGTCGATGTCGCGTCGGGAGAGCGAGGCGATGAACGTGCGGACCAGATCGTCGGGTGTCGTCATGCCACCGATTGTGGCACCACGGGGACCGTCAGAGAAGTTCGGCCGCCAGGCTCGCGACCTCGCTGCGCTCGCATGCCGACAGGGTGACATGACCGAAGCACGCCTGGTTGGCGAATGCCTGGATGAGCACCGCGAGTGCGTTGTTCGACTCACCCATGTAGGGGGCATCGATCTGGCTGGTGTCGCCCGTGAACACGACCTTGGTGCCCTCGCCGATGCGGGTGAGGATGGTCTTCAACGTGGTCGGCTCGAGGTTCTGCGCCTCGTCCACCACGACGAACTGGCGGTGCAGGGAGCGGCCCCGCAGGAACGTGACGGACTCCATGGTGAGCTGGCCGCGCTGCTCCAGATCGTCGATCATCCGGCGTGCGTCGTGGCTGCTGCGTTGGTCGGTGAGGGCCACGATCGCGTCATGGATTGCCGACATCCACGGGTCGAGTTTCTCCTCGAGCCCGCCGGGGAGGAACCCGACGTCGGCGCGACCGACCGGCACGAGCGGCCTGTACACGGCGAGTTTCTCGTAGGTCCGGTTCTCGACCACGTGCTCGAGGCCGGCCGCGATCGCCATCACTGTCTTTCCCGTGCCGGCCCGGCCGTCAAGGGCCACCACGCTCACGTCGGGGTCGAGCAGCAGCTCGAGTGCGAACCGCTGTTCCTTCGATCGCGCGCGCAGGCCCCACGCCTCCGGTGAGGCCGACGGCAGCAGCACGGCCTCGTCGCCCATGCGACGCACCAGGGCCGACTGTGAACCCGCCCGCACCACTGCGAACTCGTTCTCGTGCAGGAGATCAAGGTCGATCGAGTCTCCCGAGGGGGCGGCACCCTCCGAATACAGGCGGTCCACCATCTCGCGGGGAACCTCGCACGTGACCCACCCCATCGGTCGGGTGACGATCGAGCGTCCCACCGGGTGGTGCTCTGCCGCCTCGAGACCCATGTGGGCGGCCTTGATGCGCAGGCCCGCATCGTTCGATATGAGCCGGGTGGGTGCGCGCAGCGACTGTCCGATGGCTGCGCCGATGATGCGGTTGTCGGGCACCGCGGGGTCGAGGCCGTTCTCGATGAGGCGGCCCTTCTCCACGCCGTTCACCTCGATGTGGACCGTGGCGTCGTCGGGCCCCGGCCCGAGGGGCACCGGAAGGTGGATCGACCCGCCGGCCCGCTTGCGGAGGTCCTCGATGGCGCGCAGGGCGGTGCGCGCGGCCCTGCCCACGTCGTCGGCCCGGGACTTGAGGCCGTCCAGTTCCTCGATCACCGTGAGCGGAATCACCACGTCGCAGCGGCTGAAGGAAGAGATGCATGCGGGATCGGCGACGAGAACCGAGGTGTCGAGAACCACACGGGTCCGCACGGTGCTTCTTCGTTCGGGTGAACCGGCTTCCAGCTCGTGGTTGTCATCGTGCATTCCTGTGATTGCACGCATCTGGCCGGTGTCAACCCTGTCGCTCACACACGCTCCCGGCGGTCTCGCCATGCCGCGCGGTCCCGCCTCCCGAGCGACGCGCACACTATTGCCTGTGGACAAGGTGTGACGGTGGATACTCCGTCGCACGCCGTGTTCGGCTGTCGACGAACCGCTTCCGAGAGGTTCCGGGCGGCATGTCGGCGGATATTTTCCGGATTTTTTTCCGGCTCGATCCGCAGGTGCGGCGACGTGGAGGAGACGTGTGCGCGCGATGCGTTGTGTGCGTCGGTGCACGCCCGGGAATCTGTCCGACAGGGTCGGCCAAGACGCCGGAGACTCCGTCGATGCGAAGTCGATGATTCGTCACCACATCACGGGAAACCCTTGTGCTGCAAGGATTCCGGCGGAAACCCTGCCGGCGGAGAATCACGATGTGGGGCGACGACGCACACACGTGTGTCGGTCGACACGGCATCTCGAACACGCGGTGTCGAACACTTCGCGACGGTCACAACGTGCCCGAGGAGGGTCACTCCGTCTGCAGCAAATTTCGTGTTACTTGCAATTGCAACGAGCGAAATGCTTGCTTTCTGTCGCGGGAGCAGGTCAGATATGTCCACCACTCCATCCGAGGAGGATCCAAACAATGACCAAAGCAGAGCTCATCGAAAAAGTTGCAGAGGCCGCAGATTGTTCCAAGGCAGACGCCGAACGAACACTGTCCGCGTTCTTTGAACTTGTGGTGGCCTCGACCACGGGGGGCGACAAGGTTGCATGGCCGGGCTTCGGCGCGTTCAGCACAACCAAGCGCAAGGCCCGCACCGGTCGTAACCCGCAGACGGGTGCGACAGTCACGGTGCCGGCTTCCACTGCGATGAAGTTCACAGCGAGCTCGACACTGAAGGCTCAGCTGAACCCAAACCGTAAGTAACCACTTACCCAACGAGAGGAAACTCAAAGTGGCAGCAAAGAAGAAGGCAGCAGCCAAGAAGGCTCC
>JBJTFB010000220.1:0-3775 GCA_046093205.1 Acidimicrobiales bacterium | reverse complement strand
ACGACCGAAGAGAGCGAGAGCTAATGGGTCAGAAGATCAATCCGTACGGCTTCCGCCTCGGTGTCACCACCGACTGGAAGAGCCGCTGGTTCAGCGAGCGCGAGTACAAGGACTACCTCACCGAGGACTGGAAGATCCGTGAGTACCTCATGACCACCCTCGAGGATGCTGCCGTCAGCCGCGTCGAGGTGGAGCGCACCCGTGACAAGCTCCGGATCGACGTGCACACCGCCCGTCCCGGCATCGTCATCGGCCGCAAGGGCGCAAAGGCCGACGAACTGCGCGCCGGTCTGGCCCGCATCACCGGCAACAACCGTCTGCAGCTGAACATCGTGGAGATCAAGCAGGCCGAGCTCGACGCCGCGCTCATCGCGCAGGGCGTGGCCGACCAGCTGGTCAACCGCATCGCCTTCCGTCGCGCCATGAAGCGCGCGGTGCAGAATGCCCAGAAGTTCGGTGCGCTCGGCATCCGCGTTCAGTGCTCCGGTCGTCTCGGCGGCGCCGAGATGAGCCGCACCGAGTGGTACCGCGAGGGTCGCGTGCCGCTGCACACGCTGCGCGCCGACATCGACTACGGGTTCCGCGAGGCGCGCACCGGTTCGGGTCGCGTCGGCGTGAAGGTGTGGCTCTACAAGGGCGACATCGTCCCCTACAAGACCCAGTCGCAGGACAAGATCTCCCGCGAGGCGGCGATGGCCGTGGGCGGCACGTCCGGCCAGGCAGCGCCGGAGTCGCAGCCCGCGGCACGCAAGGTTGTCTCGTCCGCCGGCCCCCGCGCGGGCGCCGACATGGAGCCCGAGGTCGCACCGCTCGTCAAGGAGGCCGACCCCGAGTTCGAGCGGCTTCTCGAGGAGGAGGAGGCGATCGAGCGTCGCATCCACGACTCGCACGAGACCCCGAAGCTGCGGGGTGAGGACTGACCATGTTGATGCCCCGCAAGACCAAGCACCGCAAGCACCAGCGCGGCCGCATGAAGGGCGTGTCGAAGGGCGGCAATGACCTTGCGTTCGGTGAGTACGGCATCCAGGCTCTCGAGCCGGGCTGGATCACCGCCCGACAGATCGAGGCCGCACGTATCGCCATGACCCGCCACATCAAGCGCGGCGGCAAGGTGTGGATCAACGTGTTCCCCGACAAGCCCGTCACCAAGAAGCCCGCAGAGACCCGCATGGGTTCGGGGAAGGGCAACCCCGAGTTCTGGGTTGCCGTGGTGAAGCCGGGCCGCGTGCTGTTTGAGCTGTCCTACCCCACGCCCGAGATCGCCCGTCAGGCGCTCGAGCGTGCGGTGCAGAAGCTCCCCATCAAGGCGCGCGTCATCACGCGCGACGAGTCAATCTGAGCGGAGAACCACGATGGCACGCAAGACAGACAACCTGAAGGAACTCGATCTGGCGGGGCTCGTTGCCGAGCTCCGGGCCTCCAAGCAGGAGGCCCTCAACCTGCGGTTCCGCCTGGCCACCGGTCAGCTCGACTCACATGCCGAGCTGCGCAAGGTGCGCCGCCAGATCGCCCGAATCAACACCCTCATCCGCGCGAAGGAGATCGCGGCGGCCGAGGCAGCAGCGAAGTGAGCACCGACATGACCGAAGCAACAGACACCGACCGTTCGGCCCGCAAGGTCCGCGAGGGTCTCGTGGTGTCCAGCAAGATGAACAAGACCGTCGTGGTCGCGGTGGTGGAGAGGGTCCGCCACCCGAAGTACGACAAGTTCGTCCTGCGCACCAAGAAGCTCTACGCGCACGACGAGGCCAACGATGCGAACGTGGGCGACCGCGTGCGCGTCATGGAGACCCGTCCCATGTCGAAGCTCAAGCGGTGGCGCATCACCGAGATCGTGGAGCGTGCGAAGTGATCCAGCAGGAATCCCGTCTGCGCGTCGCAGACAACAGCGGCGCCAAGGAAGTTCTCGTCATCAAGGTGCTCGGCGGCACCCGTCGTCGGTACGCGTCCATTGGTGACGTGTTCATCGGCACGGTCAAGGACGCCATCCCCGGCGCCGGCGTGAAGAAGGGCGAGGTCGTACGCTGCGTCGTCGTCCGCACGAAGAAGGAGAAGCGCCGTCCCGACGGCTCCTACATCCGCTTCGACGAGAACGCCGCCGTCCTCATCAAGGAGGATCTCACCCCGCGCGGAACCCGCATCTTCGGGCCCGTCGGTCGTGAACTGCGCGACAAGAAGTTCATGAGGATCGTCTCGCTCGCCCCGGAGGTGCTGTGACCATGAAGCTCAGGAAGGGTGACACAGTCCGCGTCATCAGCGGCAAGGACAAGGGTAAGGAGGGCGTCATCTCGTCCGTCCTGCCCAAGGAGAACAAGGTCATCGTCGCCGGTGTGAACACCGCGAAGCGCCACACGAAGGCGACGAAGGCGAACCAGAAGGCCGACATCATCCCGAGGGACATGCCGCTCGATGCAAGCAACGTCATGCTCGTGTCGAAGGGCAAGCCCGTGCGTGTCGGCTACCGCACCAAGGCCGACGGCACCAAGGTGCGCGTCGCCACGAAGACAGGAGACGAGGTCTGATGGCCACCGCCACCGTTCCGCGCCTGAAGGAGCGTTACTCCTCCGAGGTGAAGAAGGCACTCCAGGCCCAGCTCGGCCTGAAGAACGTCATGCAGGTTCCCACGCTCGACAAGATCGTGATCAACATGGGTGTCGGCAAGGCCACCCAGCAGCCGTCGCTGCTCGAGGGTGCCGTCGCCGACCTCACGCTGATCTCCGGTCAGAAGCCCGTGGTCACGAAGTCCCGCGACTCGATCGCGAGTTTCAAGCTGCGCGAGAACCAGGCAATCGGCTGCAAGGTCACACTGCGCGGGGACCGCATGTGGGAGTTCTTCGATCGTCTGCTGTCGGTCGCGATCCCGCGCATCCGCGACTTCCGCGGTCTTCCCGCGACATCGTGGGACGGCCGTGGCAACTACACGTTCGGTCTCAACGAGCAGACGGTGTTCCCCGAGATCGATTACGACAAGATCGATGCCCCCCGCGGCATGGACATCACCATCGTCACCACCGCTGCGAACGACGCGGAGGGCAGGGCACTGCTCGACGCATTCGGGTTCCCCTTCAAGCGGGGCAACGAGGGCGGTGCCCCGCCGCAGCGCAAGTCGAAGTCCCGCGGCCCGGTCCGCGGCGGGAAGAAGAAGTAGGCAGGAAGAGAAATGGCCAAGAAGTCTCTGATCAACAAGTCGAACGCCACCCCGAAGTACAAGGTCCGCGCGTACACACGCTGTCGCAAGTGCGGCCGTGCGCGTTCGGTCTTCCGCAAGTTCGGGCTGTGCCGGGTGTGCCTCCGCGAGATGGCCCACGCGGGCGAGATCCCGGGCGTGACGAAGGCGAGCTGGTGAGGTACCAACATGATGACTGATCCCATCGCCGACATGCTCACCCGAATCCGCAACGCGAACACCGCGTTGAAGGAAGCGGTGTCCATGCCCTCGTCGAAGCAGAAGGTTGCGCTCGCCGACATCCTGAAGAAGGAGGGTTACATCTCCGACTACAGCGTCAGCCCCGCCCAGAACGGGCCGGGGAACGTGCTCACCATCTCCATGAAGTACTCGAACGACCGTCACCGCACCATCAGCGGTCTCACCCGCGTCTCCACGCCGGGCCTGCGCGTCTACCGCAACTCCGCTGCGGTGCCGCGGATCTTCTTGCGCACGCGACGGTGACGGCGGAGCCGTGCCTCGCGGCGGATACGGGATGTGCTTGCCATGTGCTACCTACCGGGTCACTTCTTGCCGGTCTTGCCGGCCTTGCGCAGGACGCGCTCGTCG
>JBJTFB010000219.1:0-7752 GCA_046093205.1 Acidimicrobiales bacterium | reverse complement strand
GGCGGTGGCCGAGGCCCTCGTGCGCCACGGGTGGACGGTCCGTGTGTCGGATGACAATCCTCACCCGTCGCACCGCGAGCTTGCGCTCGCGATCGGTGCGGAACTCCACGACGTCGGCGACGCGGTGGGCGTGCGGGCGCTGCTGGAGGGTGCCGACATGCTCGTCCCGGCCCCGGGAGTGCCGCCGTCGAATCCGGTCGTCACGACCGCCGAATCGATGGGGACACCGGTGCGCTCGGAGCTCGACCTCGCGTACGAACGCGAGCTCAGGAGGGCGGGGGGGCCGCGCCCGGTGCTCGGCGTCACGGGAACCGACGGCAAGACCACCACCACGATGCTCGCCGCCCACATCCTCCGCTCCCGCGGACTGCGCGCGGAGGAGGTCGGCAACACCGACGTGCCGTTCCTCGCCGCCGTCGACGACCCCTCGGTGGATGTCTTCGTGGTGGAGTGCTCGAGCTTCCGGCTGGACAGGGTGACGGCGTTCAGGTGCAACGCATCGGTGTGGTTGAACCTTGCTCCCGACCACCTCGACTGGCACCCCGACATCGCGCACTACCGCGCGTCGAAGGCCCGGCTGTGGGCGCATCTGGAGCCGGGGGACGTGGCGGTTGCCCCCGTGGCCGACCCGTCGATCGTGGAGGTTGCAGAGGCGTCTGCAGGTCGCACGGTCACGTTCGGGTTGCCCGGCCGGGGCACGGCCGACTACACGGTCTCGGGTGACGAACTTGTCGGCCCTGCCGGCGCACTGTGCAGCATCAGCGGTCTGTGGCGGTCGATGCCTCACGACATCACGAACTCCCTTGCGGCCGCTGCGCTGGTCGTGGAGTCCGGGCTCGTGCGCGGTGACTCGATGGCCCGTGCACTCGCGGGGTTCGCACCTGCCGGCCACCGCATCGAACTTGTGGGGAGGTTCGGGGGTTCCGACTGGTACGACGACTCCAAGGCGACCAGCCCGCACGCCGCCCTCACGGCCATCCGTTCGTTCGACCGGCTCGTGCTCATCGCGGGTGGCCGCAACAAGGGTCTGGACCTCGGACAGATGGCCTCGGAACCGCACCGCATGACCGGCGTCGTCGCGATCGGTGACGACGCCGACGCCGTGGAGGACGCCTTCCGCGGGGTATGTGCCGTGAGGCGCGCATCGACGATGACGGAGGCCGTGAGCGTCGCCGCGGGTCTCGCGCCGCCCGGTGTGCCCGTGGTGCTGTCCCCGGGATGCACCAGTTACGACTGGTACAGGAACTACAACGAGAGGGGCGCCGATTTCCAGCGCCGGGTCAGGGAGCACTTCGGGAAAGGGGACGGGCAATGAGCACCACCGAACCACGCCGTGCACAACCGTCGCTCCGCCAGCGCCGTGAGGACATGCTTCGCCGGCTGCAGCTCGACGAGAAGCACAAGATGTCGCTGGGCGCCCCGACCACCGCGTTCTGGGTCATCCTCACGGTCACGTGCGTGTTCACCGCTCTCGGTCTCGTGATGGTGCTGTCGTCGTCGTCGGTCGTGAGCCTCCACTCCGGTGAGTCCGCCTTCCGGCTGTTTCGTCGTCAGGTGGTGTGGGCCGTGTTCGGGGCGGTCGGGATGTGGGGTGCGTACAAGATCCCGTACCAGTCCTGGCGCAAGACGGCCTGGCTGGCGCCGTGGGTCATCGGTTCGCTGGCGCTGAACGCACTGGTCATCTTCATCGGGCGCAACATCAACGGCGCCACCGCGTGGTTGCAGTGGGGGGCGTTCCGTCTGCAGCCATCGGAGTTCATGAAGATCGCGACTGTCCTCTTCTGCGCACATTTCCTCGCGCTCAGGCACAGGTACGTGCGGATCAGGGAGGAGGTCCTGTACCGCATGCTCGGCATCCTCGTGGTCACGGGCGGACTGGTGATGGCGCAGAAGGACTACGGGACCGCACTCGTGTTCACCATGGTCCTCCTCCTGCTGATGGTTCTCGCCGGCATCCCGATGAACCAGTTGACGGCGACGGTGGTCGGTCTGGCGGCGGCGGGAGCCCTCGTGTTCACGCAGGCCGAGAACGCAAGTCGCCGACTCGATGCGTGGCTCGATCCCGAGGGGACGAAGAGCCTGAGCGGGTACCAGGTCTACCAATCGCTGCTCAGCATCGCGAACGGTGGAATGACCGGGACGGGCATCGGGTCGGGGACGAGCAAGTGGGGCTACGTCCCGCTTGCGCACAGCGACTTCATCTTCGCCGTCATTGCGGAGGAGCTGGGTCTGCTCGGTGCGTTCGTCATCATCGGCGGCTTCTGTCTGTTGTTCACGTTCGGCATCCAGGCGGCACTCGCGGCGCGTGACATGCACGGTGCGCTGATTGCCGGGGGTGTGTCCGCGTGGTTCGGGGCCCAGATGGTCATCAACATCGGCGGCATCACCGGTGTCATGCCGATGACGGGGCTCACGCTGCCCTTCATGTCGTACGGCGGTTCCTCGCTGCTTGCCACGATGGTGGCGTCCGGGCTGCTGCTGAACGTGGCCCGCCACCCGAAGTCTCGGTGACCATGTTCGCGGTCGTCACAGGCGGCGGGACGAGCGGTCACGTGATGCCGGCCGTTGCGATACTCGAGTCGCTCGCGGAGTCCGGTGTCCCCCTCGACCGGCTCGCCTACGTAGGTTCGCTCAGGGGAGTGGAGCGCACAGTCGTGCCGCCCCTCGGTGTGCGCTGCGAGTTCCTCCCCATCTCGGGCCTGCAGCGGTCGCTGTCCCTCCGTGCCATCGCGTTGAACGTCGCACTTCCGTTCCGCCTGGCGAGGTCCACGCTGCGGGCCCGTGCGCTGGTGCGTTCGTGGAGGCCGTCGGTCGTCGTCTCCGTGGGCGGGTATGCCAGCGAACCGATGGCGCGCGCGGCCGTGTCGGCGGGTGTCCCGCTCGTGTGCGTGAGCTACGACCGGTCGCCCGGGCTCGCGACCCGTCGTCAGGCGCGCCGGGCCACGGTCTGCGCCGTGGCCTTCGAGGGGTCGTCGCTGCCGAACGCGGTGGTGACCGGCGCTCCGGTTCGTCCGGCTGTCCACCGGATGGATCGGTCGGCCGTGCGCGCCGAGGTGCGCCGCGAGATGGCTCTCGACGATGGTGCACTGCTCGTCACGGTCGTGGGCGGATCGCTCGGGTCCGCGGTGCTGAACGATGCCGTGGCCGACATCGCCGCCGCACTCGACATCGCGGGTCTCAGGGCGGTCATCCACCATGTCACGGGTCCGCGGTTCTTCGTTGCCCCCGACCGGCGCCGCACCGGCTCGGTGGAGGTGCGCCTCGTCGCCTACGACCCCGAGCTGCCGCGCATGCTTGCGGCCTCGGACGTGGTCGTCAGCCGGGCCGGCGCGAGCACCGTCGCCGAGATCGCCACGCTCGGCGCCGTGGGCGTCCTCGTGCCGTGGCCGGGTGCCGTCGATGGCCACCAGACCGCGAACGCGAGGTGGTTGGGTGATGCGGGTGCAGCGGTCGTCGTCGGGGAGTCCGGCTCCACCGGTGCCGATGTTGCGGCGGCGGTGGTGACACTGTGCACGGACGGGGCCGCCCGGTCCTCGATGTCGGTCAGGGCACGGGAACTGGGCCGGAGAAACGGGGGCGGGACCCTCGTCGAGGTGATCAGGAACGCCGCAACCCGCTGACACCGTGGTGAGAGGATGAGAGCGCATGTCCCTGCCCCGTGACTCCTCCCTGCGCGTCGACCTGTCGGCCCCGCGGCGTGTGCACATCGTCGGCGTCGGCGGGCCCGGAATGAGTGCCACCGCCCTGCTCCTGGTGGGTGCGGGACATGTGGTGTCCGGCTCGGACATGGTTGACACCCCGGTGCTGGCGCGCCTGCGCGGGGCGGGCGTGGCGGCGGCCGCGGGCCATGACCCCGCGCGGGTGACCGGAGCCGACTGCGTCGTGTACTCCACGGCAGTGCCTGCCGACAACCCCGAGCTCGTGGCGGCGCGTGCCGCGGGGCTGCAGGTCATCCACCGCTCGTCCGCACTGGCCGCACTGACGGCCGCGACTCGTTCGGTGGGCGTGGCGGGCACGCACGGAAAGACCACCACGACGGCACTTCTCGTGACCATGTTGCGCGGGTCGGGGATCGACCCCAGTTTCTATGTGGGCGCCGAGATGCTCGACATCGGAACGGGTGCGGCAACCGGGTTGGATGGCCTGCTCGTCATCGAGGCCGACGAGAGCGACGGAACAGCAGAGGCACTGCATCTCGAGTCGCTCGTGCTCACGAACATCGACACCGACCACCTCGACAGGTTCGTGGACGACGACGGCGTAAACGCCGGGTTTGCGGCCATCGTCGGCAGCGTCCCCGGCACGGTCATCGCGTGCGGCGACGATGCGAGGGCACGGACGGTCGCCACGACCGCGGGACGGCACGTCGAGACGTACGGATTCGGGGCGGACAACAGCGTGGTGGTGGGGGATCCCGTGCACACCGCCGAGGGGATGTCGTTCACGGTGTCCATCGACGGCCAGGGTGTCGCTGTCAACCTGCCCCTGCGCGGCCGGCACAACGCGCTCAACTGTGCCGCCGCGCTCGCGATGGCGGTGCGGCTCGGGGCCGACCCCCGCCGTGCCGCGTCTGCCGCGGCCCGCGTCGGTGGGGTCGACCGACGGTTCCGCGAACGGGGCAGGCACCGAGGCGCGGTTCTCATTGACGACTATGCCCACCTGCCGGCCGAGATCGAGGCAGCACTGTCGGCCGCGGGCACGCACCCTTCGCTCACCGGACGCCTCATCGCGGTCTTCCAACCGAATCGTTACCACCGTGTCGCCGCGATGGCGGGTGACTACGCCGATTGTTTCCGTGCGGCGGACGTGGTGTTCGTCACCGACATCTACGCATCGGGCACCGAGCGCATCGAGGGTGTCAGCGGGCTGATGGTCGCCGACGCAGTGCGCACGGCACACCACAACGTGGTGTGGGCCGAGCGGCGCGACGAGCTCGTGTCCGCGGTGAATGCCGAACTCTCCGAGGGCGACGTGTGCATCAGCATGGGATGCGGTGACATCTCCAGCTTCCCCGATGACCTCCGGGGTGACCCGTGACGGCAGTGGTGGAACTCGCCCGGGCGCTTCGGTCCCGGGGTCACGTTGTCACCACTGACGCCCCGTTCGGTGCGCTCACCACGTACGCAACCGGGGGATGCGCGGCCGCGATCGTGGAAATCACCGATCTCCCGTCTTTGTCGTCTGTCGCGTCGGTTGCGGCAGCCCATCCGGGGGTCGAGGTGTTCGTGCTCGGGAACGGAAGCAACACCCTCGTCGCGGATGGTGGATTCGAAGGGCTTGTCGTCCGCCTGCGCCCGCCTGCCGATCCCGACGCGGCCCGGGTCGAGGTGTCGGACGGTG
The DNA here is from genome assembly GCA_046093205.1 of Acidimicrobiales bacterium. Lineage (GTDB taxonomy): Bacteria > Actinomycetota > Acidimicrobiia > Acidimicrobiales > Ilumatobacteraceae > UBA2093. The sequence continues at coordinate 2,412 of JBJTFB010000219.1, read as the reverse complement.
CAGTCGAGGTTCCCTCGTGGATGCCGCTGCCCGTTCTCGCCAGACGTTCGGTCGCGGCGGGGGCATGCGGCCTCGAGTGGGCGGTCGGTGTCCCGGGCACCGTCGGTGGGGCGGTGCGCATGAGCGCGGGCGGCCACGGTGCGGAGATCATCGACGACCTCGTCGGGTGCGCGGTGGTGTCACTCCGCTCCGGCCGCACGGAGTGGATCGATGGCGATGTGCTGGGTCTGCACTTCAGGGGTTCGGCACTGCGCGACTGGCACGTGGTGGCCTCGGCCCGTCTGCGGGTGAAGGAACCGGCAGGCCACGACTGTGCCGGCGAGATTGCCTCGATCGTGTCGTGGCGTCGAGAGCACCAACCGGGTGGACGCAACGCGGGCTCGGTCTTCGTGAACCCCGCCCCGGGGGACGGGAGCAGCGGGGCCCTCATCGACCGTTGCGGTCTGCGCGGCCTCACTGTGGGCGGCGCCACGGTGTCGGACAAGCACGCGAACTTCGTCCAGGCCGGACCCGGGGCGACGGCCGCCGACATCATCGCCGTCATGACCGCGGTGCAGGAGAGGGTCGCGGCAACGACGGGCACACTGCTCCTGAGCGAGACACGTCTCGTGGGTTTCGGTCCGGCCGAGACGGAGCGCTTCGGTCGCCGCGCGGAGGGCCGGGGTGCCTCCGGCGATGCGGTGTCCCGTCTGTGTGCCGCGTTGGGGGAGCCGACATGAGCGGCGACGGCACGCGCGACATCCCGGCACAGACGGGTGAGTCCGGTCGCACCGAGGCCACACCCGAGGTGCTCGAGGAACTGTCGGAGCTGTTCGGCCCTGACGAGGACGTCGTCGTCATCGACGAACCCGCTGATGGGGCGGTGACCGAGGTCGTGACCATCCCGTCACCGGCCCCCGACGCGGGTGCACCGGCCACGGCCGGGCACGTCACCGGGGCACCCGGGGTGACGGCTACAGAAGAGGAAGGAAACGTGGTCCTGTTCCCGCTCGGCGCTCACGTGGACCAGCCGGGCGTGCCGACCGGGGGCCGCGACCCGTTGATCGTGATCGACGAGGACATCGACCCGCCCGCGGACCGCGACATCGACCCGAGATTCGAGGAGCGGAGACGGGCATGGGCCCGTCGCGACCGACTGAAGCGGGTGCGCTGGGTGAAGATCGCCCTGCTTCTGGTCGTGCTCGGTGTGCTCGTGCTCGGCGTGATGGCCTCTCCCATCTTTGCGATCCGCACCTTCGTGATGGAGGGCAACGTGTACACCTCGTCGGAGTCCGTCGACGAAGTACGCGGCATCCTGAAGGGCTCATCCATCTTCACCGCCGACACGACCCGTGCGCGGCGGGTGTTGCTCGACGATCCCTGGGTTGCCGACGTGAGGATCACCACGCACTTCCCGTCGCGCGTCGTCGTGGAGGTGTCGGAACGGGTTCCCGTCGTGTGGTACGTGGGTGCCGACGGCAGTGCACGCATGGTCGACGCCCGGGGAAAGGTGATCGCAGTCCTCTCCGGCTGGCCGACGAAGTACCTGCAGGTGAAGGGAACCGGCCCCGATGTCGACGCCGGCTCGGCCGCAGACGATGCCTACAGGGCCGCCGCGCAACTGGTGCTCGCCCTGCCCGACGAGTTGCGACCGAAGGTCACCGCGCTCGACCTCAGTCCGGCGGGTGAACTCTCCATGGTTCTGAAGGGGGACACCCTCGTGCGGTTCGGCACGCCCACCGGTCTGCAGGACAAGTTGGTCTCCGTCGTCGTGCTCCTGCGCCGCCAGGACCCGCGCACCATCGCGGTCATCGACGTATCCGCCGGTGAACCGACCGTCCTCGGTCGCTGACAATTCCGTGCCGAAAACGGCGCAATTGCCACACTTTCGGGGCAGTCTGTGCCACCATTGACCGACGCGTCCCGCGCCAGGAGCGAAAGGTTCGGACACATGGCTGGAGCACCCCAGAACTATCTCGCGGTCATCAAGGTGATCGGCGTCGGCGGAGGCGGGGTCAACGCCGTCAACCGGATGATCGATGCAGGCCTCCGCGGAGTCGAGTTCGTCGCCATCAACACCGATGCCCAGGCCCTGATCATGAGCGATGCCGACGTGAAGCTCGACATCGGACGTGACCTCACCCGCGGTCTCGGGGCCGGGTCCGATCCAGAGGTCGGCCGCGCGGCCGCTGAGGCCCACCGCGAGGAGATCGAGGAACTCGTCGAGGGTGCCGACATGGTCTTCATCACCGCCGGCGAGGGCGGCGGAACCGGCACGGGTGCATCCCCGGTGGTCGCCGAGATCGCGAAGGCGGCGGGGGCGCTCACCATCGGTGTCGTCACGCGACCGTTCCAGTTCGTGGGCCGTCGCCGCGCCGTGCAGGCGGACAACGGGATACAGAGACTGAAGGAGAAGGTCGACACGCTGATCGT